>CANRPY010000014.1 GCA_947632595.1 uncultured Bacilli bacterium
CTAAAAAATCTTCTAAGAAGAGTAAATAAGTAATATGAAAGACTAAGGAAACTTAGTCTTTTTTTGTGATATACTAGAATTGAATATTATAAGTGAGGTAATATCATGAAATGTGTAAGATGTGGTAGGAATATGCGTTATCATTTTTGCTTACATTGTGGTTATATGTTAAATGGTAATGTTATTGATACAAAGAAAAAAATAGAGGCATCTAATATTGAAAAATATTTAGGCGATGATTATAATGATGTTCTTTATAATGAAAATATTAAAACGATTTTTTATCTTGGACCACTTTATTTTAGTTATCATAATCATTTGTTTTTAGGAACGATTCTTTTGATTTTAGATTCGCTCTTTATTATCACTTCTCGAATTATTACGCAAATGTTTTTTAATTTTTGTATACAGGATTTTTGTTTTAACTTTGATTTGGTTATTTTGATTATTGCTTTTTCTATATCTAGATTATTTTATATGATGTTTGCAAACAATATTTATTTAAGACTTACAAAAAGAAAAATTCGTTCTTTAAAAAAGACTGTATTAAAAATAAATGATAGAAGTATTATGAAAATTATTATTTCTGTATTACTTGTTCTTCTATTTTATTTTTCAGGATTTCTTATTTTAGCATATCGTTCATAAGATGCGCTTTTATATTGAGAGGAAATCTATGAATATTGATGATATTAGTATTGAAAAATTAAGACAAGATCTTTTTGATTATTATACTGTGGCTATGTTTATGGTTTTTCCTGTTGCTTTGGTTGATTTAACGAAGTATCGAAAAGAAAAAAGTTTATAATGTCTATTAGATTAAGGTTTCTTAATCTTTTTTTCTGTCAAATTTGTGACTAGTATTCTTTCCTTGGGTTGCTTTTTCTTATTTTTTTTCTTTCCTGTGATAAAATTTTAATTAGGAGAAGAGTGAATTTTCTATGAAGAAAGATCAAATTATATCTATATTAGAGAGTAATGATTTATTTCATGAGTGGTATTCTTATGTGAAAGATATTATTGCTTCTGATGAGTTTCAAATTCGTAAATTATATCCTCATCACGATGATTCTGTTTTTCATCATTGTGTTTTGGTTTCTTTTCAAAGTTTTTTAATTGCTAGAAAAATTCATGCAGATCATAGAGCATGTGCGATTGCTGGACTTTTACATGATTTTTATCCAAAGGCATGGCAATATAATGAAGAACTTGCAAAGATTAGTTCTAATCGTATTCGTGGGAAAAGTAATCTTTTTCATATGCATGGATTTGTTCATGCGAAAGAAGCTGCTAAAAATGCTCAAAAATACTTTCCTGATGTTTGTAATTCTACTGTTTTAGATGCTATTTCTCATCATATGTTTCCTCTTACCATTATTCCTCCTCATCATATAGAAGGATGGATTGTTACTACTGCAGATAAATTGGTATCTGTTCAGACATTGGATGTTAAGATGATTCCTAGATTAATTGGACTTGGTGGAGTACTTGATCGTTTCAATATGGGAGAAAGACTTTTATAATTGATATCATAACTTTATAAAAAATTTTTATTTCGTTATGATATTTTTTTATGGGAGAATGACTTTTCCTTTTATAGGTATTCAGTGTATAATGAATTTAGATGATGAAGGTGTTTGATATGAAAAAAGTATTCGTATATGGAGATTCTAATGTATGGGGGGACAATTTTTTAACGGGTGAGAGGATTCCTGATTCTCAACAATGGGTCAATATTGTACAAAAAAATCTTCCTTCTTATCGTTTTCTTCAAGAAGGATTACCTGGACGTTTGGCTGGAAATGATGAGAAAGAAAAAACTTATAAAAATGGGAAAGATACGTTTGTATCTACTTTTCGTACCAATGCTCCTGTTGATGTTGTGATTCTTGCTCTTGGAACCAATGATTTACAATTAAAGTATCATAAGTCTGCGTCTAAGATTATTCAGGATTTATGTTGGTATGAAGATGTGATTTCTTCCTCTTTTCAAGATTTAGAGGATCGTAAAAAGTATTTTGTATCTAATAAGATGCCTAAAATTATTTATATTATGCCCCCTAATTTTGATTATTCTCTTCGAGCAAAGGGTATTTTTTCCAAAAGTAGTGAAGAAAAAAGAAAAAAGATTATCTCCTATTTTTTAGAAGAGAAAGAATTTGTGATTGTTCCGAACGAAATGCCTTTATTTGATGATGGGATTCATCTTAATCATGAGGGACACCAAAAAATGGCAAAATTAGTAGAGGATGTGTTAAATGATGGGGAATCATTCTGTTGAAGAATTAAAAAAACTTAGAGAATCTTTAAAGTTACATGTGGAGGGAGAAGATCTTTTAAAAAAGACATCTAAAAAGATTATTATGATTTCTAATCATAATTGTTTAAAAGATATCTTTTATTTACCTCTTGCTTTTCAAAGAGATTGTATTAGTCTTATTAGTTCTCGTTTGATTTATAATCCTATTCCTGAAAGGCAGGATGCTGTTCAAAGATATTTATTGTCTATGCCAATTGAAGCTCATGGAGGTAGTCGTTATGCTTCTATGTGTTTAGAGGTTGCGACTAGTTTGTTATGTGCTGGATATGATTTGAATATCTTTCCAGAGGGTGCTTATTTAGAAGATTCATCCGTTGTTCATCGAGGAAGAACGGGTGCCTCTCGAATCCTTTTTTCTGCGAAAGAAAGAGGGGAAGATGTCTTATTCTTACCTGTTGCGATTGATGTGAAGCAAAAGAGTCAAGATTTAGATAATTTTGATTTTTCTTTGGATGATGAAGTCTCTATTTATGTACTAGATCCTATTTCTTATGAAGAACAATACCAACAATATCAAAATAGTAATTCTAGAGAAGATAAGAATCATGCTTTACATGAAGTTGTTGATGTTGGAATGGAGAAGATTGCGAAGGCATTGAATAGAAAATATGATCCAGAATATATTCCTTTATATCCGAAAGGAAATGTCATGTTTGCTAATGGAGATAAGGTAATGACGGAGGAGTGTCAAAGTCCTGAATTTATGCAATTATATCAAGAAGAATTACAACAAAGAGCAAAAGTTTATGAAAAAAGGATTTATAAAAATTAAGATTAAGGTAGAAAGTTCTATCTTTTTTTATTATAATTTATTTAGGAGGATTTCAATATGAAATATGATGTTTGTGTGATTGGTGGTTGTTCTTTAGACCAGACTTTTTTCCAAAAAGTAGATGGTAGTTATCCTGATGTTGCGGATACGATTTCTCCTGGAGGAAAAGGGGCAAATCAAGCAGTTGCTGCTGCAAAAGCTGGGGCTAAAACCGTAATGCTTTCTAGACTTGGTAAAGATGATATTGGTAAGAAGATTCTTGATAATTTAAATTTTTATCATGTAGATACTTCTTACGTTGAAATCGATGATAAAATTACGAATGATTATTCTAATATTTATATTCAATTACAAGATAAAGATAATGATATCGTTCGTTTTAGTGGTGCTATTAATAGTTTTACTCCTGATATGATTGATCGTTATCAAGATATTTTACTTCGTTCTAAGATTATTGCTTGTCAGTTAAAAGTACCAAAAGAAGTTACAAAAGCTTTGATTGAGTTTTGTGATTCTCATAAAAAGATTTTAGTACTTACTCCATGTCGTCCTGAAAAACTT
This sequence comes from uncultured Bacilli bacterium, assembly GCA_947632595.1. Classification (GTDB taxonomy): domain Bacteria; phylum Bacillota_I; class Bacilli_A; order RF39; family UBA660; genus UBA3789. The sequence continues at coordinate 3,654 of CANRPY010000014.1, forward strand.
AATATTTTAGAGGAAGGTAATTTGGAACTTATTGATAAGATTTCGATTATTACTTGTAATCAAAAGGAATGTAGCACAATTTTTGGTACAGAGGATGTTTTGGAAGTTGTTAAAAAATATCCAAATAAATTAATTGTTACCTTAGGTAGTGAAGGATTGGTCTACTATAATGGTACTAGAGTTGTTCATATGCCTGCGATTAGTACAGATGTTGTAGATACAACGGGAGCAGGGGATACTTTAAATGGTAATTTATGTGCTTTTCTTTCGAAAGGAATGGACTTAGAACATGCTCTTAGAAAAGCAATGTATGCATCTGCCATGAAACTTACTAAAAGTACGGCTCAAGCAGGTATGCCTTATTTAGAAGATTTAGAGAATTATATTCAAACAAAGAGAAATCGTAAATTTGCTTATCATGAAGAGTTGGATTTGGCATTACAAATAATGAAGGATGCTTATGACATTGTACGTTATACAACACAATTTCAAATTCATACAAAAGCAGATCATACATTGGTTACTAGTGTTGATCTTGCTATTGAAGAGTATTTAACGAGTAAAATAAAAGAGAAGTTTCCAAATGATAATTTTGTAACGGAAGAGTTTCATCCTACTGGTAAATTATGTGATAGAAGTTGGGTCATAGATCCTATTGATGGAACGGCTCATTTTGTAAAAAAAGATGGTTTATGGGGAATTCAACTTGCTTTCTATGATAAAGAAGATACTAGATTTTCTGTTATTTATTTACCAGAAAAGAAAGAACTTTATTATGCTGCAGAAAATATAGGGGCTTTCTTAAACAATAATAAAATTCTTTTGGGGGATGAAGTCCCTTTAGAGCAAGCTGTTCTTGAGTTTGGGGGATCTATCTATAAAGAGATGGATACGAAAAAGATGGTACTTAATAAAATTATTCAAAAAAATCATTTGATTTTATCGAATGTTTTACAAATTAATGCTTGTTGTATTTCTTATACCAATTTAGCTTCTCGCAGAACGGATGCTTTGGTTGTTTCTACGGTTAAACCATGGGACATTATGCCAGGGGAGTTTATATGTAGGATGTGTCATATTCCTCACCATTACTTAGATGGAAAAGAGACGGTTCGTTTATTTACTAGAAATCAGAAAATCGTAGATGCTATTTTATCAAAGTAGGTGATTGATTTGAGAATTATTTCATTTGAAGAAAAGTATCGTGATGATTTAATTTATATGGTACTTAGTGCGAAAAATGCACTCGGAAGAGTTCCTAGATTAAATGAGGATTTTCTTCATATTTCTAAGAGTTATTTTGAACTTGGACATCCTTTTTGGATTGCTTTAGATGAATTTGATCGTGTAATAGGATGTATTGGTACAAGATGTGATGAAGAAGGAAAATTATTCTTATCTCATCTTTATGTTAAATTCGATTGTAAAAGACACGGAATTGGAAGTCAATTATTACAATTAGCAGAAGAGTCTGCTAAAGAAAGAGGATATCAAGAAGTTCATGTACATTTAGGAAAAGATTATTTAGAAAGTCATTATTTTTATCCTAAACATGGTTATGTAGAATATCAAGAATGGTATATGAAAAAAAGTCTTGTTTCTGAAGAATCAAAGTCTCTTTGATTCTTTTTTTCTTTCTTATGTTATAATGAATTTTGGATAGAGGTCGTTTTTATGAAGAAAATGAAGAAATATTTTAAAACATTTATAAAATGTATGAATCATAAAATCCAACATTTAGAAAAAATGGATTATATTCTTATCGGTATTCTTGTCTTTGTTTATGGGATCCTTTCTTTTTATCGTTTAGGAAATTTACATAGTCCTAATACTTTTTATCAAGAGAAGAAAAATCATGAAATTATTTTTGAATTTGATCAAGATACTACTATTCAAAAGATGAGGTATTATACTGGAGTTTCGGCTCCTAAATTTCAATTATATTTTTCTAATGATAATGTTACTTATGAAAAACTTTCTAATATCTTAAATAAGGGAGTCTTTACTTGGAATGATATTTATCTTTCTATTCGATGTAAGTATCTTAAAATTGTTCCTATGGAAGATATTTCTTTGGGAGAGGTTGCTTTTTTAGATGAGTATGCGAATAAAATACCTTATCAATCCAATGGGTATTATTTATCGGATGAAGAAGAGATGGTACCTAAACAGATTAGTTATATGAATTCTGCTTATTTTGATGAAGTTTATTTTGCTAGAACGGCTTATGAATATGTTCATGGTCTTCCTTTATATGAGTGGACTCATCCTCCTCTTGGAAAACTTATACAAGCAATTCCTATTTATCTTACGGGAAATTTTAGTCCTTTTTGGTATCGTTTTATGGGAAATCTTGCTGGTATTTTGTTACTTGTTGTTATGTATTTGTTTGGTGCTCTTCTTTTTCAAAAAAGAGGGTATGCACTTCTTTCTGCTCTTTTTATGGGACTTGATACGTTTCATTTTGCTCAAACTAGGATGGGTACTGTAGATAGCTTTTTAGTATTATTTCTTTTATTATCGTGTTATTTTATGATTCAGTCTTTTCAGAGTAGAGAAAATCTTTTTCTATTCTTATCTGGATTATTTTTTGCTTTTGGAATTTCTGTTAAATGGACTTGTTTCTTTGCAGGATTTGGTCTTGCTATTCTTTATTTTGTTCATTTTCTACACAAGAAAAAGGATATTTTACAATCGATTGTAAAAGGTGCATTGTGTTTTGTTTTGCTGCCTATTTCTTTTTATTGCCTAATCTTTTTCTGTTTTCCTAATAATTATTATCAAACAAATACTTTATCTAATATTGTTCGGGAACAGAAGGTTATGTATTCTTATCACTCTAAACTCAATGCAGATCATTTTTATTCTTCTTCTTGGTATTCTTGGCCTGTTTCTTATAAACCTGTTCTTTATCATGAGAAAAAAATTGGTACTCAAAAGAGAGAAACTATTTCTGGTGTTGGAAATCTTATTTTATGGATAGGGGGAATTTTTGCTTTCTTTTACTTATGTTTCTTGGTGATTCGTAAGAAGAATACTCATGCTTTTTATTTGGTTGTTATGATTTTATCTTTATGGCTTCCTTATTCTTTGATTCATCGTGTTATGTTTTTATATCATTATTTTCCTGTTTTGCCATTTTTATTTTTGGCTTTGGTATTCTTATTAAAAGATTGTTCTGCAAAATATCATCATCGTTTGATTATTCCTATTTTTTTAATTCTTGCAACTTTAAACTTTATTCTATATTATCCTGTTGTCTCTGGAATGCCTGTTTCTCCTGTTTATTCCAATGCTTTAGAATTATTTGACAGTTGGCATTTTTAAAAGAAATAATATTTCCTTTCTAACTAGATTATTTTTTGTTATAATGTATATGATAAGAAGGTGTGTTAATGAAAGCTTTGTGTGTTGGACACTCAACGTATGATACTACGTTACCTGTAGATTTTTATCCTGAAGAGAATTTAAAATATCGTATTAAAAGACAAATTGTTTGTGGTGGAGGACCTGCTTCTAATGGTGCTTATTTACTTGCAAAATGGGGATTTGATACAACTATTGTTTCGGTAGTTGGAGATGATTTTTACGGAGATAAAGTAATTGATGACTTTGAAAAAATAGGTGCAAATACGGAATATTTATTAAAGTATCCTGGTTATCATACTTCTAGTAGTTATATTATTGCAAATATGAGTAATGGATCTCGTACAATTCTTACTTCTAGAATTGCTCCTGTTCGTAAGATTGATAAAGAAATTACAGTTACTGATGCTGATGTTATTCTAATTGATGGAGAACATCCGGAAAGTGCGATGGATGCTTTACAAAAGAATCCGAATGCTATTTCTGTTTTAGATGCTGGAAGATTAAATGATGATACTAGGGCTCTTGGAAAAATGGTTACTTATCTTATTTGCAGTCATGATTTTGCAGAAGAGTTTTCTGGTATGAAGACAGATGTTAGAGATTTTAATACTTTGGTCGCTATTTATGAGAAATTAAGAGAATATTTTCAGACTAATGTTATTATTACTTTGGAAGCAAATGGATCTTTTACTATGATCAATGGTGTTTATCGTATTATTCCAAGTGTTTCTGTAAAAGCTTTAGATTCTACTGGAGCTGGAGATATTTTTCATGGAGCATTTACCTATTTTATTGGAATGGGATATCCTTTAGAAGAGGCGATTCGTTGTTCTTCTATTACTAGTGCTATCTCTGTTACTAGAATTGGATCTCGTTTTTCTATTCCTAATTTATCGGAAGTGTTAGAATATAATGATGTTATATAATCATTTACCTAGTTTGGACTTGCATGGATATGATCGAGATTATGCAAGACTTCAAATTTTAGAGTTTTTAGAAGACCAACATAAACTGAAAAATAAAATGGTTTTGATTGTTCATGGAAGAGGGAGTGGAATCCTTAGAAAAATGACACAAGAAACCTTAAAAAAACATAAATATGTTGTAAATTATAAGATTGATAATTTTAATGATGGAATGACTGTTGTCACATTGAAATAATGTTGACTTAGCAGTCATTTTATGTTAGTATAGTGAGCATGTGTATCTACTAGGAGGGGGATTTTATGTACACAGAAGAGTACGAAAAAAGGGGATTTCCTATTAAGGGCTTTTTTATTAAGCTTTTATTGGTAATAATCATTGTACTTTTATTATTATGGTTAGTACCAAAATTATTTACTTCAAAGGCAGATTCTAAAAGTAGTTCAAGTTGTAGTGGGAGCGATACTTGTGATACTTCTAGTATTCGTGCTTTAACATCTCAAATTTTTGCAGATAACCTTGAAAGAATGAGAGATGCTGCCATTCCATATTATACTGCAGAAAGACTTCCTAAACAGGTAGGGGAGTCTGTTCAAATGACTCTTAGTGATATGATTGGTAAAAAATTAATTGTTCCACTTATTGATCAAAATGGAAAAGCAGTTGATGTTGAGAAGAGTTATGTTAAAGTTACTAAAATGGATGATGAATATCTTTTAAAAGTTAATTTAAAAGATAGTGAAGATGAGGATTATATCTTAGTTCATTTAGGTTGCTATGCATACTGCGATTCTTATGTTTGTCAAAAACAAACTTCAACTTCTGTTGGAACTAAGTCAGGAGTTACGAATCCTGTTGTACCAGGAAAGCCAACGGTTTCTACAACGACACCATCTAATCCTAAATGTGTTGCAAACGGAAATAAATATTATGATCGTAATGGTAATCGTGTTTCTGAGGTGGATTACCTTAAGAGTTGTCAAGCTCCTAAATGCCAAATCGTTAATGGATACTATTTTGGTTATAATGGTAACTCTGTTACAAAATCTAGATATGAAAGTGAATGTAAGGGAAGTACTACTCCAACTTATACATGTACTTATCGTAATGGTAAATACTATGATCGTAAGGGTAAGGTAGTTTCTCATGTTGATTATATTATTAGCTGTATGGCTCCAAAATGTGAAATCGTAGATGGTTACTATTTTGGTAAATATGGTGATAAAGTAACGAAATCTACTTATGAGAGACAATGTGAGGATGATACTCCAACTTATACATGTACTTATCGTAATGGTAAATACTATGATCGTAAAGGTAACGTAGTATCTCATGTTGATTACATTATTAGCTGTATGGCTCCAAAATGTGAAATCGTAGATGGATATTATTTTGGTAAATATGGTGATAAAGTAAGTAAATCTACTTATGAAAAAGAATGTGGTAGTCAAAAAGTAGAATACTTATATGAATATGAAAAAACAACAGGAGCTAGATTCTCTTCTTGGACAAATTGGAGTGCTTGGGATAAAACAAATTGTAGTACTCAAGAGATTAATTGTAATGATTCTGATCCATCTTGTTTATTCAAACTTCAAATGTTAACAAGAAAAGAAAAAATTGGAACTTATCAAAAAACATATGCAAAAACAAGAGAAGTTCAAAAACAAACTGGTTCTTATAATTTAAAGAGTTGTGCTAACTATAATTATGTAGAAATTAATTCTAAATTATATGCTACTACAACGACAACAACTTATACGACAATTGAGACAATTACTTCTACAACTTCTAAGTCTGTTGGTACTTGGAAATTTAATGGACGTGCAAGTTATAGTAATCCACCAAGAGATACAGAATCTACTCATTATAAATTTGTAGGTGCTGATTATAGTTATTGTGGTGAGACTTGTACTACATTACCTAACTATTATTATGATTCTTATACTTATACAGGTGGTTTAGCAAATGTTAGTTCAACAACAAGTTCTACTACAACATCTGGAACACCTTTAAGTGAGACTCATTTAGTAGGACAAACGACTTCTTATGCTGCTAGCTGCGGAGAATATGTTTATAAAACAATTCCTATTTATGGAACAATAACTGTTACTGAGAAAGCAACTAGAACAGAGCCTTTATATGGTGAAGTTTGCTATAAGAGTACAAAATCAAGAGAATTAATTAGCAAAGGTACTACTCAAACAAAATGGAGTTATTATAATAATACTTCCTTATTAAATGATGGTTGGGTATATACTGGTAGAAGAAAGGTTAAATAAGAGGGGTGTTTTCTATGTATAAGAAAATTGCTAATATTGTTTTCTATAAAGTTTCTCAAGGAAATAAATTTGTAAAACAAGCAACTATCTTCTTTATGGATGGTACGATTCGAACAGTAACATTTGATGAAGGTATTGATGCTTGTGAACAAATTGTTCGAGAGAGAAATATTCAAACAAAAGATGCTTTTCAAGCAATGATTAATCACGATATTGTTCATGTAGTTTCTGCAAAGGAATTTGATGATCATTTCGAAGATTATATTCCACAAGTTAAGAGTATTGAAGAAAGTGGCGCAGTTTATACTCGTAAAATGCCTGTTTCTCCTGCTCATTCATCTAAAAAGGGTGAAGATATGTCATCTTCTTCTCCAAGAGTGAATCCTGTTGTTAGTCAATCTGTAGACTCTATGAGAAGAGAGAAAACTTCTATCCCAACAGATATTCCTGTTACTGGAGAGGAAGACGAGGATGATTTCTCTCGTGGAGATTCCACGGAGATTCCTAGCCCTGTTGTTTCTACTCCAATTTCTACAGGAACTCAAGAAAATCATAAAAATAATGATGGACTATATCACTTTGATGATGAAGAGGAAGACGTTCAAGCTGACTCTAGAGGAGCATCTACTCCTTCTACGGGAGAGGATGGTCTATATCACTTCGATGATGAAGAAAATATAGATGTTCAAGCTGACTCTAGAGGCTCATCTACTCCTTCTCCAAGTGATGATGGATTATATCACTTTCATGATACGGAAGATGTTGATGCTGCTTCTATAGGTGTCGTAACTCCTTCTACAACTAGTGATGGAGAGGATACTCACAAAGAAGATTCTGCTTCTGATGATTCTATTTTTATTGATTCATCTGATGGAACTGTTGACTCTTCTGATCAAACATCAGAATCTACTGATCAAGATGATATGGTTGACTTATATGAGTTTGTTGATGGAAGTCAACCTGTTACTTCTCAAGCAAGAGGAAATGCTTCTTCTACAGGAGAGAGTACTAGCGTGGAATCTGATGGCAAAGAGTTCTTTGAACAAGATGCAGGAGATGATTTTACCCCTCTTGCAGATGAGTCAACTCCACTTAGTGATTCTGCCTCTGCTAGTTCTTTTGATGATGACGAAATTCAAGAAGGTGATGGATTCTTCAAAAGATTATGGAAGAAGATTAAGAAAAATAGTCTTGTTAAACGTATCGTTTTATGTGTTACTGCTTTTGCAGTTGCTATAGGACTTGTCTCTTGTTCTCATCGTAAATCATTAGAAGGTGAAATGTATCAAAGCAATCTTACTTCTGCATCTGATACTTTACTAGATGGTGATGAAGAACTTATTTTTGGAGAATATGATAATCCTAATATTGTTCATAGTAGTGTTTTAGAAGATAAACAAGTTGCTGAGTTACTCAAAAATACAAAGAATGAATTCCAAAAAGGTGCTATGACTCATTTAGGAGAAGCCATGGACGGATTTAATAATGTTTTCTCTGCTTATTATATGGAAGAGGGAAAAGATGTTCGTGCTACTTTAAAATTTGAAGAGGCTGCTGCTTTACAAGTTGCCTATAATGATTATTCTAAGGATCAATTAAAAGCTTACTTTAATGGTTCTGATATTCGCGCAGAAGATTTTACTCGATCTTATAAAGATGCTTCTTTACAATTAATGGGTGCTTATGCGATGGAAAATCAAGAACATCCTGTTGATATGTCTATGCTAATAGACTCTCAAGAAGGAAAAGATTTTTATCAAAAATACCATAAGGCATTCCTTGCTGCTAAGAGTGCAGAAGGAGAAGAACAGATTCGCCTTGTAAATGAATTTTATGCTATGGTACGTGATGATTTTCCAATTACGGAAAAGGTTCGTACAGAAGGTATTTCTCATGCAGAAAACTATGGAGAGTTAGCAGCTTATAAGTTATCTGTTGCTCCTATGATTGCTGCAGGGGAAACTTTATGGCAAAATTTAGATGTTGATCATACTTTAGTAGATGGTGAAATTGATTTTCTAAATGATTTAGGTTTATGTAATTATGCAGATAAGAGTTTTGAAAGAGCAGAGCTAATTGCTTTAACAACTCCTCAGGATGAAGATAATCCTAAATATTCTCAATATCAAGAAGCTTTTGAAGCATATTATCGTGATCACAATATTTATTATGTTGATGATGAACATCGCGAATTAACTCTTTTAGATTCTTTCCAAGATGCCGTTAATGGTCACTTTAATATTGTTGATGGAGAAGATGTATCTTCTTATGAGGGAGAGACTTCTACTTCTACTGAAACACATACAAAGACTTCTACTCATACAAAGACTACAACAACGACCCACGAAGAAACTACTACCAAAAATATTCCTATTACGGATGAGGCAAAAGAACAAGTAGATCGTGAGATTGATGAGGAAAATGCTCGTGCGAAAGCAGAAGCTGAAAGACAAGCTGAAGAAGAAAGAAGAAGATTGCAAGAAGAAGCTGATAGACAAGCAGAACAAGTTCATGAAGAGGTTCGTCAAGATGATCAGGATTTACAAGATAAGATTGATGAAGCTAATCAACAAATTGATCAAAATCAATCTGATCATAATCCCGGTAATGATACTCCTGTAAATGAGGGAGATCTTGGACATGGAGTGGATTTTGATGATGATCATTCTGATCAGAATGGTAATCTTGATCCATCTGTTGGAGGTATTACTACGGATCCATCTGGAGATCAATCCGATGAACCATTACCAGATCCAAACTTAACTGGTGCAGACTTTGATGCTCGTGGAGATTCTTATTATTCTGCTACTGTTAGTTACTCATCTGCTGTTGATGAATACGTTGAGTCTTTAGCAGGGGATTCTTATTCTGAATCTGGTTATGCTTATCAATATACAAAATAATTAAAAAAGCGATCAAATTCGCTTTTTTTCTTTATTTTTCAATAAAAAAGTTGACTTTTTTACTACTTTATAGTATAATATGTATACATTGAGAGTATAGAAGGGGTTCTATATTTCCTATAGGGGGTTGAATATATGACAAACTATTTATTTGAATATTTAGATGAGAATGATTTTCGTAAGAAAGAAAGATCTGTACGTAAGTATAATATGTTAGCTTATAAGAAATTAACATTTACTTATTATCCAGAACTTCGTAAGGGTACTTTTTTAGGAAAAGAAGTTAGTCGTAATGAAAAAGATAATACTGTTAGTTACGAATTACAATTACCAACTGATGAATTATTTAAAAAAGTACATGGTCCTATTGTTTTACATTATACCGTTTATTTAGAGAAGAATATTATTTTACTTACTAATATTACTCCTGAAGGTATTTTAGATGAAGGACATAGAGCAGAATTATCTACTTATAAAGGAGTTATGATTTCTAAGACAAATCCTGAAAAAGATATGTTTAAAATCAATCTTCTAAATATGTTGGGAAAATAGAGAAAACTCTATTTTTTTTCTTGTTTTCTCTTGCGTTCATATTGGTTTTATGCTATTATTAAATAGCAACGGACCCTTAGCTCAGTTGGTTAGAGCATCCGGCTCATAACCGGGCGGTCACAGGTTCGAGTCCTGTAGGGTCCACCATTATATACACGCGGGTATGGCGGAATTGGCAGACGCGCTAGACTTAGGATCTAGTGTCCCAGACGTGCAGGTTCAACTCCTGTTACCCGCACCATTATGATAGAAAACTCGGACTTTTATAGTTCGAGTTTTAATATGCTAACAGAAATGTTAGTTTTTTTAGATATAAAAAGCCAAATACTTGAATTTGACTTAAAAATTACTTTCTCTTTTTTGCAAAATATAATTAAGTTATTTTGAGATTTCTTGGTTGGATTTATATAAATCAAAAATAGATTTATATGTTTTTTCACCATCAATAATTATTTCTGAATAATCGCAAACTATCCTGTAATTACTACCGCTATTGAACCAAATGTCATATAACGATTTTATTTCTTCTATTGATAATATTTCATTTACAAATTTTTTAACAGAATCCATATCATCTGATTCTATTGTTAGAAAATAATCATTTTCTTCATATATATATAAACCATCAAAATAATCTTCGTTATAATGATACTTGTCTGAAGAATAATTATATGTTACGTTTATTCCATATTTTAAACCTATATTTTTTATCTGATTCTGATATTTTTCATAAACTGATGATAAGATAGAAGTATAAATATTCGTTGTGATAAATCCACCTGCATAACTATCCTTAAAAGTATAAATATAGAATGTCATATCATCCGTTTTCATTTCCATTATATAATCAGAATCTTCTATTTCGTGTTTATTGCCAGTTTTAATGGAATATAAATTCTTTAACTTTCTTTTCACTATATTCTCGGGTTTTTGACTTTCAACCAAAGCAAATCCTAATGCTAGTACTAATAAAATTGTTATATATATTGTATTTAAAATTATTTTTTTCATAAATATTTCCTACCTTTCTATCGCTATTATATCATAGAGAGTTATGTAATTTAATATTTGTTGCGATTACTATAGAAAATTACTAATTAGAGTGTAAAATTATAGGTTAGTTAGTAGTTATTCTTGCATGATACTAGTAAGAAATTCGTTATTCAACTTCTCTTATAGGAAATTTGGACTTTTATAGCTTTAGTTTTAATGTGCGATTGCGATATTAATTTTATAAACTGACTTTTACTAAAATATTTTAAATGTATATCACTGTTTCTTTATTGAGAATGTTGTTTAATCTAATTCATACTTAAATAAAAAAGTAGTATCTTAAATATTTTAATAATTATGTGTGTAAACAGATTTAAATTTTATTAATATGGTATTAAAAAAATTTTTTATTTGATATAATACAAATAATAGAAGGTTTTTGTATTAATCTCTATAGGTTTGGAGTGAAGGTATGAGTGTTGAAGAAGTAGAAAAACTTAGAAAGAAAGCAAGAAATATTTTGCTGATTGGATTATTCATAAATATTGTTATTGCTGTTGTGTTATTCTATTTAGTGAGAATGCCATTTCTTTCTTTTTTGACTTTTTTTGTAGGTATCTTTATTATTAACTTTATTTTAAAGAAGCCTGCAAGGAATTTTATTTTAGCTTTTAAAGAAGCTTTTGTTTTAAAGTCTCTTAAGTCTGTTTTTACCGATTTAGATTACAAGCCAGAGAAAGGTTTAAATGAATCCATTATAATGAATACTGGAATGATGAAGATGGGGGATCGGTACACATCTAATGATTATGTTTCCGGCAAGTACAAAAATATTAATGTAGTTCAGGCTGATGTCCACATAGAAGATGAAAGACAATATACTGATAGTGATGGTAATACTACGACGTATTGGGTTACACTTTTTAGAGGAAGATGGATGATATTTGATTTTAATAAAAAATTTAAGGCTAATATTCAAGTACGTCATAAGAGTTTTGAAAATTCTAAGTTGGGTAATTGGGGTGATAAAGTAAAATATCAAAAAGTTATGATGGAGGATCAAGAGTTTAATAATACTTTTAAAATATATGCACAAAATGAGCATGATGCTTTTTATATTTTGACCCCTGCATTAATGGAAAAAATTAAAAAATTAACAGCTAGTGTATCTGGAAAATTATTATTTTGTTTTATTGATAATAAATTACATGTAGGATTACAAAATAATAAAGATTCCTTTGAACATGGCTTTCTTATCAAAATAAATGAGGAAAAGGTTATGGATGAAATTTCAAAAGATATCAAGTTAATTACTAATTTTGTGGATGAATTGAGTTTGGATAACGATTTATTTAGAAGGGAGGTGTAGTATGAATTCGTTATATATTTTAATTGCAGTTGTTGCTGTTGTTGTACTTATTATTGTAATATGGTATATAGCAACTTCTAATAAATTAAATAGAGCAGTTGTTAAAATTGATGAGGCACTTTCAGGAATTGATGTTGCTTTAACAAAAAGATATGATGTTTTAACAAAAATGATTGATGTTGTTAAATCTTATGCAAAGCATGAAAAAGAAACTTTATTTGAAGTAATTAAGCTTCGTAAAGATATGTCTATTCAAGAAAGAAATGATGCTAATCATGTTATGGATGAAAATTTTAAGAAGATTAATGTTGTAGCTGAAAGTTATCCTGAATTAAAATCAAGTGAAAATTATAAAACTTTACAACAATCTATAGCAGATGTAGAAGAACATTTACAAGCAGCAAGAAGACTTTATAATTCAAATGTTTCATTATATAATCAATTATTAGTTTCTTTTCCAACAAGTAGTGTTGCAAAAAGTAAGGGATTAACGGAGAAAGAATTCTTTGAGGCAGATGAGACTAAAAAAGAAGATGTTAAAATAGACTTATAAAAAATATTTATTCTTTGTCAAATTTTCAGTGATCATTATTTTGACAAATGATTTTCTATGGGATGATATTATCATCCTTCTTTTTTAGAATTTTTTATATGTTAAAATATTATATTTCTATTAATTGTATCTAACTTTGTCAAATACTCTTTTTTTTTTATGATTTTTCTCTGTTTTTTTGCTTATTAATGGTAAAATGTTTATTAGATAGGGTGTTCTTTTATATGTTAGGGAGGGATTTCTATGGCAAAATATGTTTGTGATTTTGATCAAGTTCAATCTGTTGGTAAGAATATTTGTGATGCTGCTTCTGAAATGGAGACTTCTGTTTCTACTTATTCTAGTAATATTGATGGGGATTTGTCTGGGTGGAATGGTGCTGCGAAAGATTCCTTTAATACAACGAATACAGAACAAGTTGCTCAGGCAACTTCTAATGCACAATCAATGAATGAATTAGGTAATTTTATTCAGGATGCTGCTCAAAGTATTCAAAGTTTAGATTCTGAGTTAGCTTCTATGTCTATTTAGTATTTGGTAGGTGATTTTTTGTGAATGAATATGAAGTACAAGATTATGGTTTGTTTCAGGATGGAGTATCCTCTGTTCAAACTTTAAATAATAATTTATCTTCTTGCTTGGATGTGTTAGAAGAAAGTAAAGCAACACTTGGCAATGATTCTATTTTTATGGGCCCTGTTAGTGATTCTTGTTTAGATGGTATTGATATGGTTGCTTCCCAGTTAAGTGGTTTAAATGAAGATTTTTCTACAATGGGAGACTTTTTAATCAATTCTTCTTCTAGTTATCAAGCAAGTGATGCCGCTGCATCTTCTAATGTTTCTTCTGGAGGAGGTAGTTATTCTTCTGGAGGAGGAGGCGGAGGTGCTTCTTATGTGTCTTCTGGTGCCTCTTATGGTTCAAGTTCTGGTGCTGCTGTTGCTAGTATTGCTGCAAGTTCTGGATCTTCTGGCAGCAGTGGAAGCGTTAGTGAAAATCAAAAAACGATTTATGATTATCTATCTCAAAAGGGATTTAATGATGCCGCTATTTCAGGTATTTTAGCTAATATTCAGCACGAATCTGATTTTAATCCTCATTCTCTTGGAGATGGTGGAACTTCTTATGGTATTTGTCAGTGGCATAATAGTCGTTGGACAAAACTAAAAAACTATTGTAGTCAAAATGGATTGGACTCTACTACGTTAGATGGACAATTATCTTATTTGGTATATGAATTACAAACTAGTTATCCATCTGTTTATCAAAAAATTCGTAGTGTTCCTAATACGGCAGAAGGTGCATATGAGGCTGCTTACGAATGGACCGTACATTTTGAAATTCCTGCGAATAAGGAAGCTACTGCACAAAAGAGAGCTAGTACTGCTGTTTCTCAATACTGGCCAAGATATTCGACTCAATCTGCATAATAAAAATACACTTTTTAGTGTATTTTTTAATATCCTAATTTTTTAATAAGTTCTACAACAGTATCTTTTGTTGCAATTCCAACTTTTGCATATAATACGGTGTTATTGACTCTTGTTAGAGACATATATTGGGTATCTGTTTCTAATATATAAGTAGAGTAGTTACCAATTTCTCTTGTCTCTCCTTTGTATTTGCCATCTGCTTCTTCTTGAAACTCTTTTTTGTTTTTGGCAAACATTGTTTCTGCATGGTCTTTATCGGATAATTCATAGAACTCTACTTGCCAACCTTCTTGGCTTGCTCCGACAATTGCTTTATCCACATAATCGTAGTCTTTAAATTGTTCTTTTACATCAACAACAATTAATCCTTCATCTTCTCCAATTTTTTGAAAATCCTCAGCAGTTATTTGCTTTTTGGATAACTCACATCCGGTTACCAAAAAGATGGTAAGTAGAATTGTAAGTCCTAATAGTAATTTCTTTTTCATTTCTTCCTCCTAGTCTATTTTGATTATATCATGAATTTTTTATTTTTGTTTTTTCTTTTCTTAAAATGTGTTATATTTACATACAGAATCCTTATTTATTATTGGGGAGGTATTTATGAGAAATACAAGATTAGAAGTAGATATTGATCAATTTTATGAGAATGTTTCTCTCATTTCTTCTTGGTGTGGGAAAGAAATTTTGCCTGTTATTAAAGCTAATGCTTATGGTACTTATTTAAATCATCGTCTAGATGTTTTATCTTCTTTTTCTATTGTTGCGGTTGCGCTTGTTGAAGAAGGTGTCTTTTTACGACAGCTTGGTTATCAAGGAGTAATTTTCATTTTAAATCAACCATCTGTAGATGAAATCTCTACCATACAAGAGTATTCTTTATCTGTTGGTTTATGTGATTTTTCTTTCTTAGAAGAATGTATTAAAAGGGATTCTTCTTTTCCTGTTCATATCGAAGTTGAGACAGGAATGAACCGTACTGGGGTTTCTCTTTCTAATTTTTCTTCTTTTTTAGATTTCATTCAGAAGAGTTCTTTATTGTTAGAGGGAATTTATTCTCATTTTTCTTCTGCAGATACGGATTCTTCTTATAGTAAAAAGCAAATTTCTATCTTTCAGGAGGCTTTGGAGATTGCCTCTTCTAAGGGAATTTCTTTTCGTTATATTCATATGAGTGCCAGTAATGGAATCTTAAATTATCCTCTTCCTTTTACGAATTTAGTAAGACCTGGTATCTTACTATATGGATATGAACCTTATTTCCAAGCATCTTCTAAAATACCTGTAAAACCTATTTGTAGATTGGTTAGTCAAATTACTTTTTTAAAAACTGTTTCTAAAGGGGAGATGATTGGTTATGGGCAAAGTTATACCTGTTTGAAAGATTCTACGATTGCGACGATTCCTATAGGATATGGAGATGGATATCGTAGAGAATTATCCAATCGAGGGGAAGTTGCTATTTGTGGGGTGCTTTGTCCTATTGTTGGGAATGTTTGTATGGATAGTATTATGGTTGATGTTAGTGGGGTTAATTGTCATGTTGGAGATGATGTTATCTTAATGGACTCTTCTTTGATTCCTCTTGAAAAAATTGCAAGTATCTGTCATACTATTGGGTATGAGATTCTATGCACGATTGGTAGTCGTGTTCCTAGAGTTTTTATTGGAGGTGGAGAAGATGGAAAGAGAAGTTAAACCAAATACTATATATCGTCATTTTAAAGGATTTAAGGCATATGTTATTACGATTGCGAAAAACACAGAAACTATGGAAGATATGGTTATTTATGTATGTAATGGCGATGATGTTGCGAATAAAGGAGATCATCAAGATGGAATTTATGCAAGACCCCTTAAAATGTTTTTAAGTGAAGTAGATCATGAAAAATATCCTGATGTAAAACAAAAATATCGTTTTGAAGAGATAAAGAATTAGTTTTTAATTCTTTTTTTCTTTGGAATCGAATATTTTTTATTGGTGATTAAATGACTTTTTTAGAAATTGTTTTCATTGGAATTGGACTTTCTATGGATGCTTTTACAGTAGCGATGGGAATGAGTAGTACTTTACATTGTTTTCGAAATCGTCTTTTTTTATCGTTTTTATTTGGGCTTTTTCAAGCACTTATGATTTTATTAGGATACTATTTTGGATCCTTTTTTCCTTTTATTTCTACTTTTAAAAACTTTTTTTCTTGTTGTTTACTTTCTTATGTTGGAGTTCATATGATTTATGACTCTTTTTTAAAAACAGAATATCCCTCTTTTTCTTTTCTTTCGTCTCTTTTTCTAGCTGTTGCGACTAGTATTGATGCTTTTTGTGTTGGATTTCAATTTTCTTTTTATCCTGTATCTCTTTTCTTTTCTGCTTTTCTTATTGGTATGATTACTTTTCTTTGCTCTTTTTTTGGTTGTTTTTTAGGTATGGTTACGGAAAAAATATTGGGACAAGCTTCTCAAATTTTTGGAGGAGTTATTCTAATCCTTTTTGGAATTCATTTTTTATTTTAATTCTTTCTTTTATTTATGATAAAATGTATATAGTATCTATTGAATGGGAGAGGGTAGTATGACTCTATTTGAATATATTGATACTTATGGAGTTCATTCTTTTACAGAGGAGCCACTTAATCAAGTGGATTGTGTTATTTTTTCCTTTTTGTCATATGTTCATTTTGACTCTATTCTTGAACATCCAATATCTATACGAGATGCAGGAAGAATGTATTTAGGAATTCATCCTAAGAAAGAAAAAAAGATCATTGCTGTAAGAGATGCAGACAAATTATTTCTTTATTTAAAAGATAGTGTTCGTTTTCGTGATTGTATTTTATCTCATTATCAATATGAAAGTAGTCATGATACCCAATTTGGTGTACTCTCTATTGAATATCAAAAAAATTGTGTTTACGTTTCTTTTGAGGGAACGGATGAGAAGATTCGAGGATGGATTGATGATTTAACAATTAGTTATTCTTTTCCAACGATTTCTCATAAAAAAGCCATTCAGTATCTTAATCGTTATTATACTTTTTCTCCTAAAAAACTTATTATAGGTGGTCATTCACGAGGTGGTAATCTTGCATTGGTTGCCAGTATGAAGTGTAATTTCTTAGTACAAAAGAAGATACTTGATATCTATAATGTTGATGGCCCTGGGTTATTAAAAAAAGAATTTGAAAGTCGTGATTTTTTAAAGATTCATCCAAAGTATCATCATGTTCTTCCTAGGGACTCTATCGTTGGTACTATTTTATATAGTGATTCTTATGAAACAGTTAAAACAAGTATTTCTGGTCCTCTTTCTCATGATATTTTATATTGGGAGGTTTCTTCTACCTCTTTTTGTAAAAGTTCTTTTAGTTCTTTTTCTAAAGCATTTCATGAGGGACTTATTCCTTTTATTGAGAAGTACTCTAAAGAAGAATTACATGATTTTACTCAGAATTTAGATTTTGTTTGTCAAAAAGCAAAAATTGATTCTTTGCTTGATTTTCGAGAGAATCCCCATGCTATTATTCGTTTTATGAAAGAGACTAAAGAGATTTCTCCTCATTCAAGAGAAATGATTCTTGCACTTTTAAATGTTCTTTTACGAGCATTTGGGAACTCTAAATATCAAGATATTGTTCAATTTATGAAAAGATTTGAGTCTGATTTACTATGATGAGTCTTAATCAAGAACAAAGGAATTTTCTTATCAAGAAAATGGATTCCCTTCAACACTCTAAGTTTCGTTCTCAATTTCATCTTAGAAAATATATGATTCCTTATATTGAGGAAAAGGGGATGGATGTAATAGAAGAACATGCTTATTCTTTTGTTATAAAAAATTTATCGGAAGTAGATTTTGCTCGTGATGGGCATCAGACTCCTATGAAGGGACATCCTGTTTTTTTAGCACAACACGCATGTGCTTGTTGTTGCAGAGGGTGCTTAGAAAAGTGGCATCATATTCCAAAAGGGAGAAAGCTTACGGAGAAAGAAATTCGTTTTATTGTAGCATTGCTTATGTTTTGGATTCAACAAGAATATAATCGTATGAAGAAAGTTTAGGTGAAGTTTATGAAATTAATGTTAATCGGTGGAGGAGAAATTGGTAGAGGAAATACTTCTTATGAAACAAAAGAAATTGATCAAGAAATTGTTTCTATGACAGAGAAAGATCATCCTATTTTTTTGTTTGTTGGTCTTGCTTCTAGTTTTTCGGATTCTTACTATGATACTATAAAAAAGATTTATCAAGATTTGGGATGTGAGACAGTTTATTTAAAAAAGAATAATTTGATTCATAATCCAGATTTGGTTCAGGAGAAATTTGAAAAAGCAGATATTATTTATATTGGTGGTGGAGATACGATTAAATTAAAAGAGAAAGTAGAAGAGTATCATTTACAACCTCTTTTTGAAGCTGCCCTTAATAGAGGATGTGTTTTAGCTGGTATTTCTGCTGGTGCTATTTTGCTTTCTAAAGAAGGGTACTCGGATTCTCTTATTTTAAGAGGAGAAAGTGATCAATATACTTTTTTATCTGGATTTGGTTTTTATCCTTATTCTATTTGTCCTCATTATCACGCTGATGATCAAAAAACAGAACAGTTAAAGGAGAATCTTTACAAAACTCATTCTTCTGTTATTGGGATTGAAAATCAATGTGCTTTAAAGGTAGTTGATCAAGATGTTCAGGTAATTTCTATTCAGAATCATCATGCTTTTCAGGTATCTTACACGGATCAATTTCTTGAAAAAGAGATGTAAAAAGACCTTGAATGGTCTTTTCTTTTTTGCTATGATTAAGGTATGAAAAAGAAGTATCGAAATGTTCAAAAATTATTCTATGCTGTTCTTATTCTTTTAGGAGTATTTTTCTATCAAACTTTCTTTTCCCCAGATTCTTCTACTCAAAAAAGAGTGAATCTTGATGGGGATAAGTTAGAAGTAACTTTTTTAGATGTAGGACAAGCGGATTCTATTTTGATTCAAAATAAAGGGGAGACTGCCTTAATTGATGGGGGAAATCGTGCGGATGGAGATAAGCTTGTTTCTTACTTTCAAAGCCTTTCTCTTTCTTCTTTTCAATACGTTATTGGAACTCATGCTCATGAAGACCATATAGGAGGACTTCCTTCTGTTATTTATCATTTTCCTATTGAACATTTTTATCTTCCTAATGTTGATCCTGAAACACAGATTTATGATGTTCTTTTTAATGCTGCTAGCCAAATGGATCTCGACATTGAAACTCCTAGTATTGACTCTACATTTACCGTAGGGGATGCTAAAATACAAGTTTTATGGGTAGGAGATGATAAAACAGATTTGAATCAAAACTCTATTGTTTTACTTTTGGAATATTATAATAATCGTATTTTATTTATGGGAGATGCTCCACAAGAAGTAGAAAAAGAATTATTAAGTAAAGATATTAAGAGTGATGTTTTAAAAGTAGGACATCATGGGTCTCAATATTCTACTTCTGCGCATTTCCTATATCAAGTTCATCCTGCGTATGCTGTTATTTCTGTTGGAGAGGGAAATACTTATGGTCATCCAAAAGATGTTATTTTAGAGAAATTAGAGAGAATAGGATGCACTACATACCGTACAGATATATCTGGTTCTATTCATCTTGTTAGTGATGGAGAAAACCTTACTTTTGATTTTTTAGATACCGATACGAATGGTGGAGAAGACTCTTAGAAGTCTTTTTTCTTGCAAGAAACCGTTTTTATTTTTGCTTTTTTTATGTAAAAATTCTTCTTTTCCTTTAAACTTTTTTTTGCTTCTTTTAGGCTATCGTAATGCATTACATATTCTTTTTTTTGATACTCAATTCCATTATCTTCTTTTTTAGGTATTTTTTCTTGATAGGTTATGGTATATTCTTTTTTACAATCTACTGTAATTTCTTCTATGATTTTTAGATGATTTAATTCGATATAGGGTTTTATAGGAAGAAGTATTTTTAAGAGGATTAAGACTCCTATTAAAATAATTGTTTTTTTCATGTTATCTACCTCGTATTCTATTTTTTGTTAGTGATTCATTTCTTTTATATGTATTTTTCTTAATGATAAAATCATTTTTCATTTCATTATTCAGACTAATATAGGAAAAACCCATGTTTTTGGTTTTTAAAAGATTACTTATTAGTAAAATACTTCCTATTCCTACTCCAATGATTCCAAAGATGGTGCTTAAGATTAAAAATAGTATTTTATAAATTCTTAAGGCATTTCCTAGTTCTATGGATTGAAATATTAGACCAGAAATAGAGGATATCGCTATTACAATTATCATAATCGGAGAGACAATTCCTGCTGCTACTGCGGCATCTCCTAGAATTAATCCTCCTAAAATAGAGATGGATGAACCAGTTGTTGTAGACATACGGAGGTCACTTTCTTTTAAGATTTCAAAACAGGTAATCATAAAAAATGCTTCTATATAGGCTGGAAATGGTACGTAACTTCTTCCTGCTTTTAATGTGTAGAGTAGGGGGAGAGGAATTAAGTCATAGTCTCTTGTTGTTACAGAAATATAGATTGCTGGAGTGTAGATTGCTATGATAAAAGCAAGAAGTCTAATGATTCGAATAAAAGTCGTGTTGAATGATTTTTGATAGTAATCATCTGTTGTATGAAGAAAATCTTGAAAGAAATTTGGTAATATTAAAGCGTAAGGACTATTGTCTACTAGAATCACTATTTTTCCTTCTAGTAGTGCCATTGAAGATTTATCTGGTCGTTCTGTTGCGATAATCGTTGGAAAGATATTAAATTGTTCTGTTAGATATCTTTTTAAGTAACTAGAATCTAAGACTCCATCTATTATAATATTTTCTAATTTTTTCCAGGTATCTTGTACTAATTCTTCTTTTACAATTCCTTTTATATATAGTAGTTTTACTCTTGTTTTGGTATATCTTCCTATTTTTGTTTCTTTTTGTTGTAGGGCTTTACTTGGTATTCTTTTTTTTATTAATTGTTCATTTGTTTTAATATCTTCTATAAAACTATCTTTTGGTCCTTCTAAAGACAATTCTGAGTCAATTTTAGGAATACTTCTTATGGGATTTTGCTTCATATTTTTCACCAATATTATTATGCATCTTAATTCTTTTTCTATGTGTGTTATAATAGGTTTGAGGGATTTTTATGGACGTTATTATAGAAAAATTGGATCATTTTGGAAGAGGAATTTGTCATATTGATCAAAAGATTTGTTTTGTTCCTTATACGTTACCAGGTGATTATTGTGATATTCGTATCATTCGGGAAAAGAAAAGTTTTTTGGAGGGGTGTCTTCAAAAAATTATAAATGAGTCGCCTTATCGTATTCATTCTTCTTGTCCTCATTTTGATCATTGTGGTGGCTGTCAATTTCAAAATATGATGTTTTCTTATGAAAATCAGTATAAAGAAGAAAAAGTAAAAGAAATTATGGAACGTTTTGGAGAGATTTCTCCATCTATTGTTCGTCCTATTCTTTTTTCTAATTCTTCTCTTTATCGAAATAAAATTGTTTTACATGGAAAAGATGGTGTTTTGGGTTTTTATTCTTCTAAATCACATGATATTGTACCCATTCATGAGTGTCATTTAGTGTTACCTAAGATTCAGGAAATCATTTCTTTTTTGCATTCTTATCCTCATGATATTTCAGAAGTTACGATTAAATGTAGTAATGATCAAAAATATGTTATGGTAAGTTTAAATGGACCTTTTTCAGAGATTTCTCTTTTAAAAGATAAAGTAGATGTTTTGATTTATAATGGCAAGTGTCTCAGCAGGGAATCATCTATTCTTACTTCGATAGGGAATGTTTCTTTCTATCAAGAACCTTCTTCTTTTTTTCAAGTTCATTCTCAGTTTACGAAAGATTTATATGATGAAGTTTCTCGTTTTGCTCAAAGGAAGAGGCCTTCTACTATTTTAGATCTTTATTGTGGGTGTGGTACGATTGGTATTTATGTTTCTCTTTCTAATACTTCTTTGATTGGGGTGGATTCTAATCCATCTAATATTTCTCAAGCGATTCGAAATGCAGAACTTCATTCTCTTTCTTCTTATCATTATTATTGTGATAAAGTAGAGAATAGGATTGATGAGTTTTCTAATATTGATTTTGTTATTGTTGATCCTCCTAGAGCAGGATTAGATTCTAAGACAAGAGATGTTTTAAAGGTGATGCTTCCATCTTCTATTGCTTATGTCTCTTGTGACCCAGTAAGCCTTGCGAGAGATTTAAAAGATCTTTCTTCCTATTACCAAATAGAATCTATTCAACCATTTAATTTATTTCCTAGAACTTATCATGTTGAATGTGTTGCTTTGTTATCTTTAAAAAACTCTTAAAATCCATCTTTTCAAAGAGACTGATTCGTGATACTATTTTCTTGATAAGAGTAGTTTTTGTGTAAGGTGGAGAATTCGTATATGAAAAATAAAATTATATTTTTACTTTCTATTATCTTTATTTTTGTAATTATTTGTTTCTCTTTTGGAGAAGTTGTTCATGATTATATGCCAAATTATATTGATTATTTTAAAATAGAAAAATATTGCCCAGGAGATCATGAAGTTTGTCAATCTTTTCAAACAGAAGAAGATGTTAAACAATATTTAAAGGAAAAAGATCCTAGAAAGAGATTAGATGTCATTACTTTATCTGATTATGTTATTAATACTCGTCCTTTTGCTTTCTTAATTCTATTATTGCCTTTCATTGTTATCATCCATGTTATCTCTCAAGCACATGATGAGGTGTATAGCAATTATTCTAAGAATAAATTGAAAAAGATGAAATTGAAAGACTTTATGAAACAATATATTTTAGTTGCCGCTAAGTCAGCTTTATTGGTTTCTTTGACTTATTTCTTCATTTTTTTCATTTCTTGCGTCATAACTGGATTCCATTTTGAATTTAAATCGTTCCGATTTGATTATTTCTTTATAGATTGGTTTGTTCTTGCTTTTATTCAGTACTTATTATATTTTGGATATTCTTTAATTGGAATTCTTGCTTCTTTTCTTCATAAAAATAAAATTGTTTGTTCTGTTATAGGATGTCTATATCTTATTGTTGTATTTGCAATCTATACCGTTTTTGGGGCAGTTGTTGTTAGAGATGCATTGAGAATTTCTTTTGGAACTGATAATTATTTTGATTTGCTTGGCAATTATTGGTCTTTTAATCATTCTATGAATATTTTCTGGTCTTTTGCAGTAATCATTAGTTTTATTCTCATTAATTTTTTCATTATTTCAAGACTTCTTTGTACAAACAAGAGTAGGACTCGTAAGAAAAAAATAGAAAGAGTGCTAGTGTAGTACTCTTTTTCTTTTCCTTATACTTGTTGTGGTTAGAACTGGAATTTCGATTGACAAAGAACTTTGTTAGTCGATATAATAAATAAGTGAAATTAGAAAGGATTTGATTATATGTTAAGTAACCCATATGTTAAAATTGCTAGACCAGATCATTGGATTAAACAATTATTTATTGTTCCAGGTATATTAATTGCTTTCTTTTTGGTACCGGGGGGGGTAGATTTTAATTTTTCCCTTGTATGTTCTTTAATATTGGGATTTTTAGGGACCTGTTTTATTGCTTCTGCTAATTATGTTATTAATGAATATTTAGATGCTGCATTTGATCAGTATCATCCTACGAAGAAAAATAGACCTGTTGTTAGTACTAACATGAAAAAAGAATATGTTTACTTAGAATATTTTATGTTAGCTGTTCTTGGACTTATTTTAGCTTGGTTTGTATCTTTCCCATTTTTTATTACGGATCTTATATTACTTATTATGGGTATTTTATATAATGTTAAACCCTTTCGTACCAAAGATATTCCTTTTTTAGATGTTTTATCTGAATCTATTAATAATGCTTTACGATTATTACTTGGGTGGTTTATTGTTACCAATTCTTATTTGCCACCAATCAGTATCGTATTAGGTTACTGGATGTTTGGTGCATTTTTAATGGGAATTAAGAGATATGCAGAATATCGTATGATTGGTAATCCAAAAAAAGCTGCTCAATATCGTAAATCTTTTCAATTCTATAATGAAAACATTTTATTAATATCTTCTGTTTTTTATGCATTACTTTCTGTGTTTTTATGTGGTACTTTTCTTATTAAATATAAAATTGAATTATTGTTATGTATTCCCTTTTTATGTTTATTATTTTGTTATTATTTGGCAATTGCTTTTAAAGAAGATTCTGCAGTACAAAAACCAGAAAAATTATATAAAGAGAAAAAATTACTTATTTTCTTAGTGTTGTTTGCTATTTTGTTTGCTATTTTACTTTTTATTGATATTCCATTTTTATCTAATTTATTAGATGATACTTTAATTGGAATTTAATGATAGGAGGGTGAGTGATTTTTTATGAAATTTGATAAGAAAAAAGTATATAAAATTATTAGTATTTTCTTGCTTGCTTTCATGTTTCTTTATTTGTTATATGATGCATCTAAACAATCTTTTTGGTCTGATGAGTTAGAGTGGACGGTTGCTTTTGTTCATCGTCATAGTTTATTTCAAATGCTAAAGTTACTATCGGTTAGAGGGTATAATCTTCCTCTTTACTATATTATTCTTTTTCCTCTTTATAAGATAGCGCCTTATGGAGAAAGATGGATTTTGCTTCTTAATTTTATTCTCATTCTTTTTGGTATATGGAATTTAAAAAAGATTGGAGAAAAAATTGGAGGAGAAGATTTAGGATTCTTTAGTTTAGCACTTGCAACGGTATCTTACATTCTACTTTATCAAGGGGGATTTCAGTTAAGACCTTATGCACTCTTATTTTGTTGTTCTGCCTTTGCTTTTTACCGATATTTGTTACTACTTGATGATTCTACTACAAAAAATAAGATTTTATATGCGATTGCATTGATTCTATTATGTTATACTCATTGGTATGGATGTTTGATTACCGTATTTTATTTTTTAGTGGAAGCTGTTCGTTTTCTTTGTAAAAAAGAAAAAATTTCATTTATTCTTCCTTATATTGCTCTTGGGGTCTCATTCTTGCCGTGGCTTATTACTTTACTTGTTAATAATCAATTAAATGTATTTGAATATTGGAGTAAGGTTCCTGGATTTGATGCTTTATATGAAGTTGTTCGTTACTTGCTTAGTGAAAATTGGATTGGAATTCTTCTCTTTGCATTTGGTGCTTTTCTTACTTTTTTATTTTGTTTTTACCGTAAAGAAAAGAAAGTTTTCTCTTATCTATTATGTATTGGCTCTCTTCTTTGGTGTGTTTGTATTATCTTTCTATATGGTCATTTTATCAATCAAGAAGGAACTTTATATGTACTAAGATATTATATGGTTGTTATGCCTCATGTACTTTTGATTGCCGCTATTCCTTTTGCAGAACTTATGAATTTGGAAGTTAAAGTGAATTCTAAGAAAGTACAACTAGATATTAATGGAATTCCTATTAATTCCTTTGTGATGATCTTTATTTGTCTTGCGATTATCGGTGTTTTTGGTATCTCAAGTTATCAAAAAGCCCATCAGGAAGTTTTGAAGATTAAAGAGCCTTATCGTGAAGTCTCTGCCTATGTTGCTCATCAAAAAGATGCTTATGATGGAAATAGTGCTCTTATGGTTAGTGAGGGACCTTCTTACTTACTTTATTATTTTCAAAAGAAGGGTGTTGAAATTCCTAAACACACTTATTGTATGGAATGGGAACTTTATCGTACAAGCGTAGAAGATGATCATATTAAATCTACTAAAGTAGATGAAGAAGAAATCTTACAGTATGATCGGTTATATGTTTTCCTTGTATCTACTACGAATTTTACAGATAAATTTTGGGAAATTGTTCAGGAAAACTATGAATTAATAGAAGAAAATCCTGGTTTACAATTTTATGTTTATCAGAAAAAGAATGCTTAGTTTTATGAAACAGTCATTTGATTGACTGTTTTATTGTTTTATGATATAATAATGCCGATTTTATTGATGAGGGGATTGGTCTTATGGATACGAAATTGAATTATTTGTCTTCCTTAAATTTATCACCAGAAGCTTATATTTTCTTAGTATCAAATGGAATTAAGTCTATTTCTTTTTTAAGAGATTTTACGTCAAAAGAATTATTTTTATTAAAGATGCCTGGAAATAGTCTTTTTTTCAAAGAAGATAAGAGATTGATTATTGAAGAAATCATGGAAAAATTAAAGGCTTTTGAAGAGGAACATCCTGAATGTTTTGATTTTCCTAGACTTGCTTATGAGGTTAAGATTAGTGAACTTTCCTTAGAGGGTAGAGGAGAATATCGTCTTCAAACAAATGGGATTTATACGGTTGGTAAACTTTCTACTTTGTCTAAGAGTAATATTTTAAATATGCATGCTATTGGTAATAAAACTTTAAATGGTATTTTAATGGGATTAGATTCTGTTTTTGGGTTTTCTTTTGGACTTTCTCAAGATGAGATGGCTTGTTTAGAATTGCCTGAAGAAGAGAGGGAATATTACTTTAGTCAATTAGGACTTTTCCAAGAGATTAATGCAAAAAGAAGAGAAAAAATGTATTTGGAAGAAGAAAATACGAAATTAAATGCAACTAATAGAAATACGATTTATCAATTTTCTATTCGTAGTCTTGGAATTCCTGATCCAATATTTGTTGGAGATACTACAGGAATGGATGCTGCTAAAATGAAATTAGGAGAACTTCTTGGCTTTTTATCTTATCGTAAAGTTATGAATGCCTCTGAAGTTGCTATGGGATTACGTAGATTAAAGGTACCTGGTTTGTATTTTGGTATGACTAGAAAAGAAGTTTATGATTTAGCCGTTAGTAATGGTGTTGTTGATGAGTTAAAAGCTTTTATGAGAAATGTTGCGGTTAAACAGGAAGAAGAAGCTTTTATGAGGGCTCAATTACTGGATGAAGATACAAGTAGAAGATATACTCATTTGCAAGAACAAATGCGTTGTCATAATGAATTTTTAAAAAGTCAAGTTCAAGTAAAAGAGGAATTATTCAAAAAATTATCTCTTTTAGCAGATGAGAATGAAAAACTTCGTGAAGTTAACTCTCAATTAGATACTAAAATTGCAGAGCTTTCTCATAAGCTAGGACTTGATTCTAAGACAGATGGAGATGGATCTTATGGAAAATAAGGAAATATTAGAGTTATTAGAAATGATTCATACTTTGTCTTCTGAAAATCAGAGTTTAAAAGAAGAAATTTTAGAGAAAAAGAAGATTTTAGAAGAACTATTGGAACTTACTTGTTCTCACTCCTGTTAAGAATTTTTTAAATTCTTTTTCTTTTGTCTATTCATCATTTTTGTATTGAAAAAAGTCTTAAAATAAGATAAAATTACTTTGTAAGATAGGTGATTTGATGAATAATGGGGTTGAAAATAATCAAAACAATTTATCGAATGTTCCAGTTATGATTCAAACTGGAGATGTTGCTCCTAGTACTGTACCGATAAGTAATATTCCATCTAATGGGGTAGTGGCACCATCTGTTCTTCCTGCAACGAATGCGGTTCCATCTTATCCATCTGCACCTACTATGGAGATTGTTCCACAATCTGTTGCTCCTAGCGTTCCTGTTATGATGCCACAAACAAATTTGGAGACTGCTCCTGTTTCTACACCTATTGTTGTTCCTCCTAGTGAATCAGTTGTTAAGGAAGCTCCTAAGAGTGATGAGAAACCGCCAAAACAAAAAATGAATAAGCTTATGCTCTTTTTATTCTTACTTGTTTTAATTTTAGGAGGACTCTCTTTCTTCCTTTATTCATCAAAGAAACGTAGTCTATCGGAATTAAAATATCGTTGTAGTCCTATTCATGAGTCAAAAGAAGAAGTTGCTCTTGATTTGGATTCAACTTTGGTACAAGATTTGTATTCTAAAGTAAAGACTTCTATTCGTGAAGATTATGCTCAACCTGAATGGAATGATACAATGAAACTTTATCTTGCTTATCGACAAATCTCTAGTCATGAGATGTATGACTCTAATTGTAATATGTTTGATAAAGAAAAAATGGAGCCTTATACTTGTGAGATGAGTGTTACTTTTATGCCTAGAGCATTTTCAACTTCTACTCTTGAGTTAGAATGGAAGAAATTATATGGTGAAGAGACTCCTATGCCTCATATTAATGTTAAACTTCAAAATGGTTGTGTAGGTGGTTTTGAGTATATATCTGAAAGAGATGAATATGTAGAAGGATATTGTAAAAATCCTGTTGCGACTTCTTTTAAAGTTAAAAAGACTTTAAAAAGCGCTTATTCTTCTCGTAATATGATTATTTTAGAAGAAGAAGTAAAATACTCTGGTAATGAAAAAATGGAGTTACCTAGTTATTTAAAGAGTGGAACGTATTATTATACTTTCCGTTTAGATATGAATTATCATTATGTTTTGGTTAGTAAGAAGCTAGATGATAAATATAGTTAGAAAGAAGGATTTTCATGGAAGTAAAATGTGTTGTTACTGGATATTTAGATGAGAATTGTTATATCCTTAGCCAAAATCATCAATGTTTGGTTGTTGATCCAGGAGATGATTTTTTAAAGATTAAAGAAGAAATCGGGGATTCTCAGGTACTTGGTGTGATGATTACACATTCTCATGCAGATCATATTGGAGCATTAAGAAACTTCCTTACGAAACGTTCTATTAAAATTTTTAAATGTAGTAATGTATCCGATGGTTCTTTCTATGATATTGGGGATTTTCATTTTCAAGCATTTTATACGCCAGGTCATTCTAAAGATTCTGTTACCTTTTATTTTCCAGAAGAGAAAGCCCTTTTTGTTGGAGACTTTATCTTTAAAGAAAGTATCGGAAGATTTGATTTACCAGGCGGAAATGAAGAGGAATTAAAAGAAAGCCTTAAAAAACTTCAAATGTTTGATGGGGATACTAAAATCTATCCTGGGCATAATGAAGATTCTACGTTAGCTTATGAAAGAGAAAACAATCCTTATTTAAAGTGATTGTTTTTTTTCGTCTCTTGTGTTATTATAGTTAGTCAAAAGAGGTGGTATTATGAAGGTATGGACAAAAGTTAAAATACAAGACAAAAATCCACAGGTTGATTTAATTTCCAAATCTTTTATCAATTACTTATATGAATTCGGTCCTATTTTAGACTTATGCCGAAAATATCAAATTTCTCCAGATGACCGAAGAGTTCTAGAACAATATACTGCCAATCGTATTTCTGGTTTACTCCTTTTGTATTTATCTAATGATATACGTCGTATTAATGATATTGCGAATAAATATAATGTTAGATCTTCTACGAATCTTGAAATTGTACCAGAAATAGAAGGTTATGTTGATCGATAAAATAAAAATATAATGTTTTTACACATTATATTTTTTTCTACATAAATATAAAGACACTTATAAAACTTATTATTGTTGCGATTAACATGACAATTGCAACGATTTTGATTACTTTATCACTCATTGCCTTCACCTCTTTTCTTATTATATAAGATTTGTTGTTTTTTGTAAAATGTTCTTTTTCATATTTTCTCTTCTTTTTTCATATGGTCTAGTAGGTGAATATTATGAAAAGGCTCTTGAAAAGGAATAAAATTTTATTTTTTTTATTATTTTTTACTATATTATCTATTTTATTTGGAATCTTTTTTTATGCTAACTTAGATATGGAAAGTAGGGGAGTTGTTGCTTCTAATATTGATCATATGATTCATGGGGAGAATACCGAACCTTTGTCTTTTTTCTTTAATCGGGCTATCTCTGATGGTCTTATTTGGATTTTTGGTATCTCTATTATTGGGGTGTTTTTTGTCTTTTTTCTTTATTTTTTACAAGTATTTTTCTTTTCTTTTGAATTTACTAGTATGGTATCTCTCTTAGGACTTAGAAAACTGCCTTCTATCCTTCTTTCTTTTTTACCATCCCTATTTCATTTATTTTTTACTTTTTTACTTTCCTTTTATTCTATTTCCTTTTCTTTCTATCTCTTTCGATTTCTATTTCTACATAAGAATTACTCTTTTTCTCCTATTGTTTCGAAATATATTAAAATTTTTCTTTTTACCTTACTGGGATTGTTGTTTTCCAGTATATTAGAGGGAATTCTTTTGCCTTTTCTTTCTAAAATATTTTTTTAATTGTG
>CANRPY010000015.1 GCA_947632595.1 uncultured Bacilli bacterium
CACCATACTATAAGTAAAAATATAAAAACAAATTTATAATTTTTTTGAATAACTTCTTTTAATTTCATAATCTACTCCATAATTTTAAAATGATTTCCACTATCCAAATAAAGAATTCCCTTATGTCCCTCTAATTGTTCTAAAACTTCATTGTAATGATTAATCATTTTAAACTTGGTAAGAGTAAGATACACCATATTTCCATCATCCATATAAAGAAGAAAACGATCTTTATCATATTCATTTGGTTGATATTCAATATCCCCTATTTGAGATAAAGTATCCTCTTTTACTTTACTCATTCCTTGAATAAACTTTTGATACTTTTTATCTGGTACATAGTTTAATAATCTTGGTACTCGAAAATGCTTACTAATTTCATCTTCCACAACCATTTTTTGATCAGAAAAAACATATTTTTTCTCATTACTATCATAAAACAAAGCTTTTTTTTCTTGAATTACTATAGAAAAAACAAACCCCCACTTTTTATGAATCTTACATTCTTCTACATAAGAAGACTTCAAAACTTTCTGACATGTTTTCTTACGATTTAACAAGTACAAAGAAGGATAATCCCGAACTCCTGCTAAATCGATAATATCATCATCACTTAAATAATGATTTCCTATAACGACAATATTATGAATGGGTTCTTGTAAAATTGTCTTCACGCCAAAAAAACCTCCTGCAAGAACGAAGAGAACAATTAGTAAATTCCATAGTTTAATTTTAGTTTTTTTGACGATTTTTTTAGCCATAGCTACTCCCAATTCACAAATTCTTGTTCAATTTTTAAAGATATTCCATACGTTTCTAATACTTTGTCATGGCAATAATCAATAAGATATTTAATATCACTACTAGAAGCATTTTGATAATTCACAATAAAGTTAGCATGCTTATCACTAACCATTGCTCCTCCCTTTTTCATTCCTTTAAGTCCAATATCTTCAATTAATTTACCAGCAAAAGCATCCGGTGGATTTCGAAAAACACTTCCCGCACTAGGATACTCTAAAGGTTGAGATTCCAATCGACGATTTCTTCTTTCACGAATAACTTCTTCAATTGCTTCTCTTTTTCCAATTTTTAAACGAAGAACAGCCTCTAAACAAATATATCCAGGATGTTTTTGAAAGAAAGAACTGCGGTAATGAAAATCAAGTTCACGATTCACAAGAGTAATAATCTTCGCATCTGGTGTTAAAACTTTAACAGACTCAACAACATATCCCATATCCGACTTATAAGCACCCGCATTCATATAAATGGCACCCCCTACTGTACCAGGAATGCCAGCTGCAAACTCTAGCCCAGTAAGACCTTTTTTAGCCGTAAGTAAACTTAATTTAATAAGAGAATATCCTGCCCCAACACGTACTTTTCTCTTATGAAGAAATTTAATAGAATTTAACTCACTTAAACGAATCAAGACACCTTCATAATCTCGATCACTAAAAAGCAAATTAGAACCATTCCCAAGAATTTTATAGCGTACTCCTCTTTCAATAAGATAAGAAAGTAAAGTAGATAAACTATTAACCGTCTTCGGATACACAATACATCTTGCATTTCCTCCACAGCGATACGTTGTATAATTCTTTAGAGAAACATTCTCTTCCATTTTACCAATATCCATAATCTTAATTTCTTCAATTATGTCGTCCATAACAATCACCTAACTAATTTCTTAATTTCTTGATAAATTCTAGTAGCAGAATCATCAATACCAAGTTCTCTACTGTTTTTAGCCATCTCTTCATACTTTTTAGAATCAAATAATATCTCATCAATTCTAGAAAGAATGACATCAGAAGAAAACTCTTCTTCTGTAACAATCACACAAGCACCCTTCTCTTCCAATTCTTTTGCGTTTTTGTATTGATGATTATTGGTAACATAAGGAGAAGGTACCAAAATAGAAGGAAGTCCAATCGCAGTAATTTCTGCAATCGTACTAGCACCAGCTCTAGAAATCATCAAATCAGCATCTTTCATATATTCAATTAAGTTATCTAAAAAAGGAACAATTTTTACATTTTTAGAAGTAGATAAATCTTGATACTCTTCATAATAATTTTTACCCGTAATAACCAATACTTGATAGTCCTGCTCACAAAAATGAGGAATCAATTCTTTGATTTTTTTAGTCATCGTAGTACTTCCAAGAGACCCCATCACCACAATAACGAATTTTTGATGTTTAGAAAATCCTAGTTTTTCTCGAGAAAGAGTAGAAACATTTAAAATTTCTTCACTTCTAGGATTTCCGGTATAAACAACTTTCTCTTTCGGAAAAAGTTCCAAACTATTTGGTAAAGACACACATATCGTACGAGAAAATTTACTAATAAATTGATTGGATAGTCCAGGAATAGAATTTTGCTCATGAATAAGGGTAGGAATTCCCAACCGATGAGCAGCATATAAAACAGGAACCGTAATATAACCTCCAGCTCCAATCACAATATCTGGTTGAAACTCTCGAATCAATTTTTTACTAGTTTGAATGGCATGAAAAGTTTGAGAAAGTACAGAAAAATTAGAAAAGATATGTTTACGATCAAGTCCCTTCATAGGAATTCCTTCAAAACGAATTCCAAGTTTAGGAATAATGTCCTTTTCCATACGATCAGTTGTCCCAATATATAAAAATTGAACATCCTTTTCTTTCTCTTTTAACTTATTCATTATCGCAATAGCAGGATAAATATGACCACCTGTCCCACCAGCAACCATAATCACTCTCATGTAATCCACTCCATTTAAACAAATTATATCATAAGAAAACAAATTATTTGCTAGAGAATACAAAACAAAACAACATTTTACATGATATTATATGGAAAAAAGAAAAAATTATGAAGAAAAGACCAATTGCGGCAAAACAAACTTTATGATAAAATACAAGCAAAGAAAAGAGGAGTCTCATGAAAGCGATAGGAATCATTGCCGAATATAACCCATTTACGAATGGTCACTTATATCATCTTAGAAAAATCAAAGAAAAATATAAAGACTATACCATAATTGTTGTAATGAACTCTCATTTTACTCAAAGAGGAGATTGTACCATTATCGATAAATGGAAAAGAACAAAAATTGCTCTAACACTAGGTGTCGACTTGGTAATTGAACTTCCTTTTCCTTTCGCAACACAATCAGCAGACTTCTTTGCTTATGGAGCAATTACAATTTTAGAAAAATGCAAAGTAGAAAAAGTAGTCTTTGGAAGTGAATCCAATAATGGAAAAGACTTAGAAGAAATTGCAAAAGTACAACTAGGAAACGATGAATTAGAAAAATTAATCAAAATCTATTCTAAATTGGGAAATAACTACCCTACTGCTGTTTCAAATGCTATATGGGATTTAACGGGAAAGAAAATAGAGGAACCTAACGATCTATTAGGAATTAGTTATATCAAAACTATTTTAAAAAATCACTATTCTATAAAACCTGAAACGATAAAACGAAACAATCCTTATCATGGAACTACTCTAGAAGATAGCGCTAGCGCAACCGCAATAAGAAAAGCATTAAAAGAAGGAAAATCAGTAGAAGGATATATCCCTAAAATAGAAGAAAAAGAATTAAATAACCTCCATTTTCTAGAAGATTACTTTGAACTATTAAAATATAAAATTCTAACAGAAAAAGACTTATCTATCTATCAAACCGTAGAAGAAGGAATCGACCATTTACTAAAAAAAGAAATCAAAACATCAACTTCTCCACAAGAATTCATAGAAAAAATAAAAAGCAAGCGCTATACTTATAATAAAATATCGAGAATGCTAATTCACATCCTATGTAACTTTACCAAAGAAAAAGCCAAGAAAATGAAAGAAATAACCTATCTTCGTATCTTAGGAATGAATGAAAAAGGAAGAAAATATTTAAATACCATCAAAAAAGAAATGGAAATTCCTATCATTACCAAAATTTCAAAAGAAAAAGACGAAATGTTAGAATTAGAAATAGAAGCAACAAACATCTATGACATTCCCAAAAAAGAAAATTTAGGAAAAAGAGAATTTGAAAAAATTATAATCATAGGAGGAGAAAATGATAAAAAGTAAGAAAAGTGGACAAATCATTGTAATCAGTGCCCCATCTGGTGCCGGAAAAGGAACCATCATTCAAAAATTATTAGAAAGAGACTCAAAAACAAGATGGTTATCCATTTCCGCAACCTCAAGAGAACCAAGAGAAGGAGAAAAAGATGGAGTCAATTACTATTACTTAACAAAAGAAGATTTTGAAAAAAAGATAAAAGAAGGATACTTCCTAGAATATACAAACTATGCAGGAAACTACTATGGAACCCCAAAAGAATATATCAAAGAAAAAATTGAAAAAGGAATTGATGTCATTCTAGAAATTGAAATTGAAGGAGCAACCAACATTAAAAAACTAATTCCAGAAGCACTATTTATCTTTATAATGCCACCTTCTCTAAAAGAACTAGTAAAACGACTTAAAAAAAGAGGAACAGAAACGAACGACAAAATATTAAAAAGATTCCATGCTGCCTATAAAGAAGTAAACGAAGTAACAAAATATAACTATGTAGTAGTAAATGATGAAGTAGATATCGCAACAGAAAAAATAGAAGCTATTTTAAAAGCAGAAAAATGTCGAGTAGATCGTATTGAAGAAGTATATCTAGATACCAAAGAAGAGGAAATCCACGAATTATTATTAGGAGAAGAATTCGATAATCGAGGAATAGGAGAAAAATTAGGATGAAAAAAGAACTACAAAAAACAATAAAAGAATTAGAAGAACAAATTAAGAAGAAAAAAGAAGATCCAACACTTATAGAAGATACGCTAACCAAAATACACTTCTTCCAACATGAAAGATTAGTACACTTAATTGTTACCTTCATGACAGGAGTCTCTTCTATTTTATTTTTAATAGGATTTGAATTAACAGACTCACTTCCCCTTCTCCTGTTATTTTTAATAACTCTTCTACTATTTATCCCTTATATTTTC
Organism: uncultured Bacilli bacterium; assembly: GCA_947632595.1. Lineage (GTDB taxonomy): Bacteria > Bacillota_I > Bacilli_A > RF39 > UBA660 > UBA3789. Next base: position 5,007 of record CANRPY010000015.1, read on the forward strand.
TTTTACTACCATTTAGAAAATGGTACACAAAAACTATATGAATTATATTTTAAATTAAAAAACAAAAAAGACTAATCATGAACTAGTCTTTTTATATTTCTACAATTCTTAAAAGATTCGTACAACGAGTCTTTCCAAGAGGAAAACCTCCCGTAATAACAATTAAATCTCCCTCTTTTAAATGAAATATCTCTTTTGCTTTCTTTTTAGATTCTTCTATCAAAGAAGCAGTATCTTCAAATGCAGTTTCCATAACCACAGGTTTTACCCCAAAATTTAAATCTAGTTTTTCGGCAATATGATTAGATGGACAACAAGCAAGAATAGAACAGTTAGGTCTTAAATTACTAATCTTACGAGCAGTAAATCCTGTCATAGTACTTGTTACAATTAACTTAATGTCATCATACTCTACCGCATCAACAACAAGCTTCGCAATGGTATCACTAACACCAATCTGTCGTTTATAAGCAGTATGTTTTGTATAATCAATAGTAGACTCAACATACTCACAAATTCTAGCCATGTATTGAACAGCTTGAACAGGATATTTTCCTACCGTGGTTTCTCCAGATAACATAACACAATCCGTTCCATCTAAAACCGCATTCGCAATATCAGAAACTTCAGCACGTGTAGGTCTAGGATTGGTATACATAGAAGCAAGCATCTCTGTCGCAACAATAGCAAACTTACCTTGTTCACGACACTTACGAATAATGTCTTTTTGTAAAGATGGTAACATTTCCATAGGAACTTCTACCCCTAAGTCTCCACGAGCAACCATAATTCCATCACTAACACGAATAATCTCATCTATGTTATCAATTCCCATTTGACTCTCAATCTTGGAAATGACTCTAGCATCTCCTCCTGCTTTCTCAATCAAATCAATCGCATCTTCTACATCTTCCTTACAATTGACAAAAGAAAGAGCCAAATAGTCACAAGAATGTTTTGCTGCAAAACAAATATCTTCTTTATCAACATCACTAATAAATTTTAAATTTAAATTAACTCCTGGTACATTTAACGTTTTATGATTTTTAATCTCTCCATCATTTAAAGCAACGACTTTAAGATAATCATCCCCCTTCTCGATAACCTCTAAATCAAGTAAAGCATTATCAACTAAAACATGATTGCCAACTTCAATCATATCAAGAGCTTCCGGATGATTTACACTAAATTGTCCCTTATTTCCTAGAATTTGATTTTTAACGATTTTAATCTTTTGCCCTTCTTTAATAGAAATACCACCATTTTCAAATTCTAAAGTACGAAATTCTGGACCCTTTGTATCATACATAATCGCAACAGGCATTCCCGTCTTACGACGAACCTCACGTACAACTTCAATCGTATTTAAAATACTTTCCCTACTAGCATGAGATAAATTAATACGAGCACAATTCATCCCACTACGTACTAATTTCTCCATGACATCCACACGATCACAAGCAGGTCCAACACTACAAATTATTTTAGTCTTTTTCATACAAATCCTCCTAGCCAACCCTATCATATACATTATATAACAAAGTATAAAAAAAATAATAGTCTTTTTCCCTATTATTTTTTTCTTTTTTGACAATTTGGACAAAAATAAGTTCCTCTACCTTGTACCTTAATTTTAATAATTTTAGAAGAACAAACAGGACAAACTTCCTTCCCATGGACTAGTAATTCATTTTGAAAAAGTCCATGAACCCCCTCACTAGAAGTAAAACTTCGTATCGTAGTTCCTCCAAGTAAAATAGCATGATCCAAAACTTCTTTCGTATATTGAATAATATGACTACAATCTTTTTTGGTTAAAGAACAAGCTTCTTGATTTGGATGAATACGACTTAAGAATAAGATTTCATCATCGTAAATATTTCCAATACCACAAAGTATTCTTTGATCTAATAAAACACTCTTAATAGGAATCTTCTTATTTTGAAATCTTCTAAGTAAATAGTCTTCATTTAATTTAGGATCCGTATATTCATATCCCAACTCAGAAAGCGGTTTTTCCAAATAAGCCGTATCTTTTGGAAGCAAATACATTCTTCCAAATTTACGAACATCGTGGAAACGTAGAGAAACATCATCCTGTAAGATAAATTCTACATGTTCATGTTTTTGCAAAGGATCTCCCTTCTTACGAAAGAAGAATTTTCCCTCCATTCGTAAATGAATCAGTAAAATCATATGAGTTAATTCAAAAACTAAAAACTTACCTCGAGTAGTAATCGATAAGATTTCCTCTCCAACAATTTTTTGACAAAAGCAAGAAACACTAGGCTTCGCAATAATAGAATCCCAGAAAACATGACACTCTAAAATTTTCTGATGAAGAAGTTGCCCCTCTAAATGACGAGCAACGGTAATAACCTCTGGTTTTTCTGGCATCGAATCACCTACTATACTTTATTTAGCCTCATACCAGTTATTTCCTGTTTCAATATCCACTTTAAGAGGAACATCTAGCTGGAATGTATTTTCCATAATATCACGAACAATTTTAGAAACTTCTTCTAATTCCGAACGATAAACATTAAAAACCAATTCATCGTGTACTTGAATTAAAATCTTACTACGCAACCCTCTCTTTTGAAATTCATCATAAATCTCAACCATAGCCTTCTTTAAAATATCGGCAGCCGTTCCCTGAATAGGAGTATTTAGAGCCATTCTCTCCCCGCTACTACGAATTAAATAGTTTTTATTTTTTAACTCTTCAATCACTCTTTTACGATTCATTAAAGTACGAACATATCCATCTTGATAAGCTTTTCTCTTCTCTTCTTCCATATATTCCCGAATTCCAGGATACGTTTCCAAATAATGATCAATAAACTTTTTAGCAGAAGCCACATCAATTCCTAAATCTTCTGATAACCCAAATCCACTAATTCCGTATAAAATACCAAAATTAACCGCTTTCGCATTACGACGCATATCTTTTGTTACTTCTTCAATAGGAACATGAAAAATATCAGATGCGGTCTTTGCATGAATATCTTTTCCTTCAATAAATGCTTTTTTTAGATTTTCTTCATGACTCATATGAGCAAATATACGAAGTTCTACTTGAGAATAATCACTCGATAACAATACAGAATCTTCATCCGGTAAGAAAGCCTTACGAATTAATTTAGAATAATCACTACGAGCAGGAATATTTTGTAAATTAGGCTCTACACTAGAAAGTCTCCCCGTACGAGTTAATGTCTGTGTAAAAATAGTATGAATTCTTCCATCTTCCCGAATTTCTTCTTGCAATCCAATGGCATAATTATTACAAAGTTTCGCAAGAGTACGATACTCCAATACTTTCTCAACAATAGGATGTAAATGAAGGACTTTATCTAAAATATCTTTACTAGTAGAATACTTCTCATCTTTTACCCTTTTAGGATAAGGAATTCCTAAATCAATAAACAATACATTAGCAAGTTGTGAAGGAGACATAATATTAAAGTTTTTTCCAGCAAGATCATAAATCTCTTTAGAAGTTTGATCCATTTGTTCTTTTAATTCTTCCTCTACCTTTTTTAAATATTCTCTATCGACCCGAATCCCAGTATTTTCCATATCTGCAAGAACCCTAGTAAGAGGCATTTCAATCTTTTGAAATAAGTCCATTTCCTCATTTTCTTCTAATTCTTCTTCTAATTGTTTTCGACTATCATAAATAAATTTTGCTTTTAAACAACAAACCTCTTTTAATTCCTCCCAAGAAATCTCTTTAGGTCTTTTATCTGTACCATATAAAGTTTCATAATCCGGTATTTCTACTCCAAAATTTCTGGCAACAAAACTAATATCATCTTTAACAACATAATCAAGCAAATAAGTAGCAATCATCGTATCAAAAACAACATTTTGAAAATCAAGATTCTTTAAAACAACCAAACTTTTCTTAAAATCATAAGTATATTTAGAAACCTTTGTTGCAAATAACTCTCGATAATTTGCAAGTTCATCCCCTGAAAGAAAGTACCCATACTCTCCATCATAAAGTCCAATACCAAGTACAGTACTTTTACTATAAATAGAACCTCTAGTCTCTAAATAAAAGGAGAAATCTTTTTCTACAAAACTAGAGAGTTCCTTTATAGTGATTTTTTCTTCTTCCTTCTTCTCTTCTTTTTTTGTGGTAGAAAAATCCAATTTTTTCAAAAGAGAATAAAATTCTAATTCTTCTAATTCTTTTACAAATTCTTCCTCATGATACCCTAGATAACGGCAATCTTCTAAGGAAAAATCAAGAGGAACTTCTCGATAAATCGTCGCAAGTTCAAAACTATAGTAAGCATTCTCTTTATCATTTTCTAATTTTTCTTTTGTTTTCCCACTAATCTCATCAATATTTTCATAAACTCCATCCAAAGAACCATATTTAGAAATTAATTGAATAGCGGTCTTTTCACCAATTCCCTTAACTCCCGGAATATTATCACTTGCATCTCCCATAAGAGCTTTTAAATCAATCATACGAATAGGTTCTGTTTGATAAAGACGATAAAACTCTTCTTTCGTCATGAAAATAGAATCATTTTGTTTTAATAATTTAACAGTAACCTCATCACTAATCAGTTGCAATAAATCTTTATCACTACTAACAATAGTCGCAACAAATTCCTCTTCTTCATCTACTCTTTTAGCAAGAGTCCCAATAATATCATCTGCTTCATACTGATCAATTTCAAAGTGACGAATTCCCATAGTATCTAATACTTTTTTCGCTTCCGGAAATTGAAGTCTTAATTCATCAGGCATCGAAGCTCTACCCGCTTTATAGTCCTTATATTTATCATGTCGAAAGGTCTTTCCTTTATCAAATGCAACCATAATATAACTTGGATTTTCTTCTTTAATGATTTTATTCATCATATTAAGGAAGCCATACAATGCATTGGTAGGAAATCCTTTCGAATTTTTCATGATAACACCCTGATAAGCAGTTGCATAAAAACTACGAAATAACAAGTTGTTTCCATCGACTAAGATTATCTTTTTCATTTTTATCACCTGCAATTAGTATAACATAATTATGAATGATTTATTAGGGAATTTTGAACCAAATCTTCATGAGCTTGTTGATCTAATTTCTCAACACGGTCACTAACAAATAAAAGATATAAAACAAATAAAACATAGATGATAAAAATAATGATTCCTGTTTTAACACCCTCTCTTACGCTTTTTGCCATAAACAATCTCTCCTTTCTGATTACAAATTTAGTATACAATCGAACAATTGTTCTTGTCAATAATAAAATAAAACATTTGTTTGACATTTTACAGATAACATGGTAAACTAATATCAGAAAGGAAGGAATGTAAATGGAAAAATTAACAGGAAAACAAGTCGTAATATTAGATATTTTAAAGAAACTAATTGCTAAAAACGGATATCCACCTACCGTAAGAGAAATTGGAAAGGAAGCACACCTATCTTCTCCAGCAACCATTCATTTTCACTTAAAACAATTAGAAGAAAAAGGCTATATTAAAAAAGATGATAATAAAAACAGAACATTAGAAATCTTAGTTCCAAACGAGTATTTGGAAAAAGATGAAAAAATCGTGGATGTTCCTCTCCTTGGAAAAGTAACGGCAGGATCCCCTATTGAAGCAATTGAAATGCCAGATGAGTATTTTTCTCTTCCTGCAAATCTGATCACAAAAAATAATGAAGTATTTACTCTAAAAGTAAGTGGAGAATCTATGATCAATGTAGGAATCTACGATGGAGATATTGTCATTGTAGAAAGAAGAAATACAGCTCGTAATGGAGAAACAGTAGTTGCCATGAATGAAAATAATGAAGCAACCGTAAAAACCTTCTATAAAGAAAATGGTTATTTTCGCTTACAACCAGAAAACGATACAATGGCTCCTATCATATTAAAAGAATGTACAATCCTAGGAAAAGTAGTAGGATTATATCGAAAATTATAAAAAATGAAAAAAGAATGAAATCAATCATTCTTTTTTTTAGCTAGTAACTTGCGAACAACATAACTGGCAATCATAATTCCTGCACAAGAAGGAACAAAACTAGAACTACCAGGAACACGGTCCGAAGTTGGAATAGGAACTTCCCTAGAACTAAGAACCATAACCTTAGAAGAAATTTTCTCCTCTTTTACAAACTTACGAAGAATTCTAGCCAAAGGATCATTTACCGTCTTTCGAATATCAACAATCTCTAATTGACTAGGATCTAATTTATTTCCAGTACCCATAGAACTAATAATGGGTATTTTTCTTTTTAAGCATTCAAGAAGAACTCCCTTTTTTACAGAAACCGTGTCACACGCATCTACAAAGTAATCAATCTTTTCTTGAAATAAAACAGATAAGTTATCAAGTTGAATAAATTCACAAATAGGAACAACTCGACAGTCTGGATTAATATCGTGAATTCTATCTCGAAAAACATCTACTTTATATTTTCCAATCGTAGAGTCAAGAGCAATAATTTGACGATTAATATTAGTAAGATCTACCTTATCATAATCCACCAGAATAACTTTTCCTACCCCACTTCTTACAAGAGACTCTACTACATAGCCTCCAACACCACCAACTCCAAGAATCAAAACACATTTTTCTTTTAAAAGAGAAAGACTCTCTGTTCCAACAATTTTTTCGAAACGAGAGAATCTATGCGATTTTTGGATATTCTCCATCTTCCATCCTTTTAACATATTGTTTTTGCCTAAAACGATCAGAGTGAGAAAGAGTTAGTGGTTTATCATAAACAATTTTGCTAATATAAGAAATCTTTGTATAAATATCAGCGTTTTCTTTTGCCATATGATAATATTTTTTTAAATTACGATAATCCCTTGTGTTAATTGCACTCAAAGCCTTTAAAGTATCTTGTAGGCTTTCTTCTGGAATCGTCGTATCCGATAAAATTGTACATTCAAAGTGATTTAAGAAAGAAGCGGTCTCTGGCAAATCCGAAATTCCTGCTTCCTCTATTCTTTTTCCCAAATTCGAAGAATCTCTTGCTTCTAAAAGAATTCTTTGTAGCTTTTCAATTCTTTCTGCACTTAATGGTTCCTGAATTCCTAAATCTGCAAAAGAAACATAACGACCTCTTTGTGGTTTTCCAGGTATTTCATTCTGCATATCTTGAATCGTCTTACTATAAAGTTGATCTAATCCATCATTTACCTTTTTAGGAGGTTGTGGAACACGATAAACATCATAGTAAGGAGAATCTGCTTCCGATTTCGTAGTAACTAAAAAATCTCTTGGATATAAAAGAGAACGGCTTCGTATAAAATCAACAGGTGCATTTTTATCTCTAGAAGAATGATAAGTCGACTCTGAAAATTTCTCACGATTGACAATAATATCACTACTTTTTGTATGATCATACAAAACGCTTTGACGAATTTTAGAAGCCCCTTTGAGTCTGATTTCTACATTCATAACACGTCTGTTATTGACAATAGGTAGAATTAGCATAGGCCTTCACCTCTCATATAACGCATAGTTTATCACAAAATGATAAAAAACACAATAAAAAAAGTCAGATCTTAGATACGTCGTCGGCAACGATAAAACCTGTACCGTATGTGCAGGTGGGTGTCCATACGTCATCATTAGGATTCTTATATAAATATAAGCGTTCAACACCGATAACTGATCCAGACTCCCGTATCGTTATTATAGTCGGTTTTAATGGATCCTGTTCGTATCTATCTGACAATTCTATTATACCACTAAAAAAGAGAACTCATCAAGTCTTTTCACAGGATTGACAAAGATACATAAAGTACCATAGGTGATAAATTTGCAAAAAAGAAAAAGAGAATTGTCAATTACCTTTGAAAAAATAGGCACATCCTCGAATGTCATTGTCATCCTACCCGGTTGGGGAGAAACCAAAAAAACCTTTGCATATATGATTGATCATTTAAAAAGAAACTATACCGTATACATTGTAGACTATCCAGGGTTTGGAAAAAATCCTCCCCTAACAGAAGAAAGAGAAATAGAAGATTATGCAGAAGGAGTAAAACACTTTCTAAAACAAGAAAACATCAAAAAACCTGTTGTCATTGCTCACTCTTTTGGAGGAAGAATCGTCTCTATTTTAGCTTCCCAAGAAAAAGAAATTTTTGAAAAAATTCTCTTAATCGATGTAGCAGGAATCAAAAGAAGAAAAATAATCCCTTATCTAAAACAAATGCTATATAAAATGTTAAAAAGAGTGGCAAAAATCATGAAAAGAAAAGATTGGGAACAAAAACTATTAAGAGCCTTCGCATCTCCTGACTATCAAGCAATCCCTATCACAATGAGGAAAACTTTTCAAAATATCATTCAAAAAGATTTAAAGAAACACTATCAACAAATCACAACAGAAACTCTCATAATATGGGGAGAAAAAGATCAAGATACCCCTCTAAAAGATGCTTACTTGCTAAAGAAAATAATTAAAAATTCAGGACTCATTATTTATAAAAAAGCAAGTCACTTTTCCTACTTAGAAAACCCAATCTTAACAAATTCCATTCTAGATCATTTCTTAAAAAAAGAAGAATAAAATTTATTCTTCTTCTAATTCTTCTAAAAGAAATTTACCATAGTAATAAGAGTCATAAGAAACACTCTCATCAATCCAAATTCGTAAAGAAATTTTCTCTTCTTCTAAATTAGGAATCATACCCGTAGTAAGAACCATTTCCTCATCTTGAAATTTCTGAACTGTTTTTCCATCCAAAGAAAAACGCAAATCCTGGTAAGAGACTATTTTATCTTCACAATCGCACATAGAAATACGATCTTGATCACGAACCAAACGAATAACATAATTGACATTATCTCCAGACCCATTTTGAAAAGAAAGAGGAATAACAGAAGACTTTAAGCCATCTTCTTCATTCAAAACATTTTGAGAACTAAGAGAAAGCAAAGACCCTGTCATAGATAAATGATTTTGATATTTTTCAGGGACAGCAGTAAAAGAAGAATCTACCTTCAAAGCCAAATAACCTGAAAAGCAAATCGTAACCATAAAAATCACAGCTAACATAGCCAAATAGAGTCTTTCATGTTTTTTAATTGCTGAAATCACATGAGAAACTTCTCTACCACTATTTTTTAAAATATCTTGTTCACGAAAAACCTTTTTTCTTCTTTTTGTCATAGAAACACCTTACTCTACGATAAGTATATCAAAAATAAAAAGGAAAGCAAAGAAAAACTTATCAAACAAAAACGAAAGAAAAATCTGGGTTATTTTAAAACTTTAAGGAGCTAATCGATTAGGACCACGGAATAAGAACTGAGTCTCCTTCAAACTAGGAATACCAAGAAGTAACATCGTAATTCGATCCACTCCAATAGCAAATCCACCATGAGGAGGACAACCATGTTTAAAGAAATCTAAATAGAATTTAACATCGTCTCCCAATCCTTTTTCCTTCGCATTACGAACAATCTCTTCATATCGATGTTCTCTTTGAGCACCAGTCGTAATCTCGACACCTCTCCAAATTAAATCATATCCTTGTAAGATACCATTCTCATCTCTCATATGATAGAAAGCACGTTTTTCTGCAGGAAAATCAATAACAAATAAGAATTCAGAATCAAATTTATCTTGAGCTAGTTGATAAGTAAGTCTTTCCGCTTCCGTCGTTAAATCATTCTTTTCGCTATCATCTATATGATAACCATATCTTTCTTCTAATTCTTGATAAACATCAGAAAGTCTCATCTTAGGAAAAGGCGTTTTAGGAACCTTTAATTCCATTCCAAAAACATCACGTATCGTATCGCCATAAAGATCATGAACTTTCTCAAAAGCATACTGAATCATATTCGCTTCTAAATCCATAACATCATGAAAACTATTGATATAGGAAAATTCTACATCAAAAGAAGTAAACTCTGTCGCATGTCTAGAAGTATTAGAATTTTCTGCACGAAAGCAAGGAGCCACTTCAAATACACGTCCAAATCCAGCAGCCAAAGCCATTTGCTTATAAAATTGAGGACTTTGAGCAAGATAAGCATTTCGATCAAAATATTTTACCTCAAAAACTTCACTACCAGACTCACTCGCAGCACCTAATAATTTAGGAGTATGAATCTCCGTAAACCCTTCTTGATATAAATACTCTCTCATATAACGAACCAAAGTACTTTGAATTTGAAACATCAATAAATTCTTCTCGCTTCTTAAGTCAATATAACGATAATCCAGTCTAGTATCCAAATTAACCGTAGAAGGATCCTTATAATTAAAAGGCAATTCTCCTTGATTCCTAGAAGTAATCAAAATATCATTAGGAGTAAGTTCCATTCCACCCATTTTAACTTTAGGTGACTCTAAAATCTTACCCTTTACTTTCACAGTAGATTCTACACTTAAAGAATCTACAAGAGAAACTAACTCTTTATTTTTTTCTTCACTCTTCTCGATCGTAATTTGTACCTTTCCTGTTTGATCTCTTAAAACAAGGAACTGAACCCATTTTAAATTACGAATCTCATCAACAAAACCACTAATTTCTACTTCTTCATTAAAATGATTTTTTAACTCTTGTATTGTCACAATTATCACTACTCCTCTTCATGGTGGCAATGTCCACCACAACATTTCCCATTATGATGACCACCACACTCATCATCATTTCCACCACATTGGCAAGAGTCCTCTTCAAAGTCTTCCACCATGCCGGCGTTAATCTTCTCATCTAAATAATAAATAAGAACATCTAAACTAATCGTTTCCTCTTCTTTTGTATGATTATTTTTAATGGTAACCTCATTATTATTTAAGTCTTCACTATTTAAAACACAGGTAAATTTAGCACCCAAACGATCTGCTTGTTTAAATTGTCCTTTTAAACCTCTACCTGTATATTCGGTATCGACAATAAATCCTGCAAGACGTAATTCTTGTGCAAGATAAGCAGCATATTTTTTCTCATCATCATTAACATATAGTAAGAATAAATCAATATCTTCTACAATAGGAAGTTTTACTTTTTCTAGTTCAAGTGCCATGGCAAGTCTACCGATACCAGATGCAAATCCAACACATGGCGTTTCTGGTCCATCTAATTGATTTACCAAACCATTGTATCTTCCTCCACCACCTAGTACATTATTAGAACCGAATCCTTCAACCTTAGCCTCAATTTCAAAAACAGTATGATTATAATAATCAAGTCCACGTACAATATTAGGATCAATTTCATATTCAATCTGCATAATATCTAAGAAATTTTGAACCATCTCAAAACGATCTCTTGATTCTTCATTTAAGTAATCAAGAGTCTTAGGGGCATTCTTTAATACCTCATTGTCCTTATCCACTTTACAATCTAAAATACGAAGTGGATTTTTTTGAAGTCTTTCTTGACAATCTTCACAAAAATCTTGAATATGTGGAGTAAAATAATCAATTAATGCCTTTCGGTAAGCCTCTCTAGAAGAGGCATCTCCTAAACTGTTAATATTAACCTTAATCTCTTTTAATCCAAGCATTTTATAAAGATTAACCGCAGCACTAATAATTTCGGCATCACTCAAAGGATCATCACTACCTAAAATTTCCATACCAAATTGAGTAAGTTCACGATCTCTTCCAGACTGAGGCCTCTCATAACGATACATTGTTCCATTATAATAAACTTTTACAGGTTGATTAGGATCTCCATACATCTTATTCTCAATATAAGCACGAACAACTCCAGCAGTACCTTCAGGACGAAGAGTAATTTTTCTACCACCCTTATCCTCAAAATCATAACTTTCTTTGGTAACGATATCGGTTGTCTCTCCTACCCCTCTATGGAATAATTCCGTAGCTTCAAAAATAGGGGTGCGAATATACGTATAATTATATTTCTCCATTAAAGCATCAATTACTTGGTCAATATACTTCCAAACTTTCGCATTCCTTCCATAAATGTCATTACAACCTTTTTGTCTTTGTATCATAATCATTCCTCCTAAAATAAAAAGGTGACACTCCAAAGGACGCAATTACGCGTGGTGCCACCTTATTTTTTTACTTATGAACCATTTAACGCTGGTAAGCGCTTCCCATAAATAGGATGTCTTCTCTTTCCCTCCAATAAGTATTTTCACCAACCATACTCTCTCTAAAATCTTTGTGAAAAGATACTCTTTCCCAAGAAGTTATTTTTATTATAAAACATTTTAGAAAAGAAAACAATTATTTTTTGATAAGATTCATTTCCTTCTGATATAACTTTTGATAATTTTTAGGTCCAAATCCACATTCTCTTAAAAAATCTTCTTGAAAGATTTCACTTCTCCACTGCATGAAATACTCCATCATTTCTCTGAAAAATCCATTTCTTTCTACTTCCTCTGCCAAAAACATAGAAAGAATATCTCCATATGCATAGTTAAAAGACTCTTGAAGATCCAACTTAGACATCGGATTTAAAAAATCAGCAATGACATTCTCATTCATAAAATGTCTCTTTACTTTCTCAACAATAACTTTTCGATCACAAGTAAGATACCCTTCATTTAAAAGGAAAGAATCATCTAATAAACTCAAAACATAAGACTGAAGTAAAAACTCATGATTAAGGATTTCAAAATCAACCATCTTATCTCTTACAGCACCTTCTTGAATTCCATTTTTCAAACAAAAACGAAAGAAAAGCCTCTCCATCAATCTAGAAAAAACTTCTCCAAAAAAAGATTGATAAAAATAACGATTATATTCTTCTACATTACCATGAAAGTTTTTTAAATCAATTCCATGTCCAAATTCATGAGCCAATGTAATCATACTAGATAAATTAGGCTGAAAATCTCGAATAAAAAAATCCACATCAGAAGAAATAGGATTATATAAAGTAAATCCTAAATTTTCTTTTTCTTGTCCCACAAAAACAGAATGCACATGTCTATCTTTAAGAAAAGCCTCAAAATATTCTTCTAATCCATAAGACTCTAAAAAGAAATAGAAATATTCCATAAAGTCACGATAAGAAAATTCCTCTTCCTTAGGAAATTTCATAGGACAAATTTGTTGAAGACTCTCCTCAACAGAAGGTAAAACCTCTCCCATAAAAGATTGATGAAAATCTTTACAAAGAACAAAGTGATGAAGCATCTCTTTATTATAAACATCTAATCTTTTCACAAATTTATGATAATGATGATCTCCTCCAAAACACTTTTTCTTATCAATTTTTACATCCTCACCCATACAGATAAGAGAACAGTATAAATTTCCAATGTAATTGGCAAGAGCAATCTTCTCATCAGGAGTCTGTGCCTGATTAAGTTGTTGATGAGCCAATTGAAGTTTATCATACAATGGACCAAAACTACGATTAATCATAAAGACTCCCTCCCCTGTAAGTTCTTATTATATAACGTTTTGATACGAAAAAAAAGAACAATTTGTTCTTTATTTTTCTAATAGAATAGTCGTTGGACCAATATTCGTAAGATGAACTTCCATATCAGCACCAAAAACTCCTTTTTCTACATGACAATACTTTTGTAATTCTAAATTAAAGGCATCATATAATTTTGTAGACTCTTCTCCCTTTAAAGCTTGAATATAACTTGGTCGATTTCCTTTTGTAGAATCCGCATACAACGTAAATTGAGAAATAGAAAGAATCTCTCCTCCAAAATCTAAAATGCTTCGATTCATAACACCTTCATGATCAGGAAAAATTCGAAGATGAACGACCTTTTTTGATAGATAAGCAATTTGCTCCATCGTATCCCCTTCTGTAAAACCAACAAGTAACACAAGCCCTTCCGGAATTTGTCCTACTACTTTCCCATCAATCGAAACCGATGCAACTCCACTTCTTTGAACAAGAACTCTCACTTCATCACCCTCTCCACTTTCTCAATATAACGATTTTTTTCTAAATTAACAAGCAACTTATCCAATTGATCAAGTCCTGTTACATAACAATCCACCTGATAAGTTAAAGTATCTCCCTTATTTACGACTTTAATGCCATCAACACTAACATTCATCATAGAAACAGATTGTACAAGATCAAGCATATGATTATCAATATCATTCGTATAAACAAATAAACAAGTAAGATATCTCTTATTACTATTAGAATTCCAAGAAACATCTACAATTCTATTTTCCATAGTCTCAAGATTGTGACAATGAATTCTATGAACAGTAATTCCATTTCCTTTTGTAATATAACCAATAATTTCATCCCCATAAACAGGATTACAACAATTGGCTAAATTTACTTTTACTTTATCAATTCCACTAACAATAATATCGGCATCAATACTCTTAGAAGTTACTTTAATAGTCTTAGGAGCACTCTCTTCTTCTTTATGAATAATATTAATAACACCATTTACAGTAGCTTTTCCATTTCCAATCGATAAATAAATCTCATCTAAGTCTTCTACTCGTATCGCATCACAAATCTTAGAAATATTTTCATCCGTTAAAAACTCTGAAAAAACAAGTTTTCTCTTTCTTAATTCTTTCTCTAAAGAATACTTACCACGTTCAATATAAACTTCTCTCTCACTCTTTGTAAAGAAAGCCTTAATTTTATTTTTAGTAGTACTACACTTTACCATATGTAGCCACTCTTTAGAAGGAGAAGAACTCTTATTGGTATTAATCTTGACAATATCTCCATCTTTTAATTCATAATCAAGAGGCACAATATTATTATTAACAATAGCCCCAACAGTAGTTTCCCCTACTTTTGTATGAATTTTATAAGCAAAGTCAATAGGAGTAGCTCCTCTAGGTAATTCAATAACATCTCCTTTAGGAGTAAAACAATAAATATTATTATTTAACACTTCATTTTTAACACTATTAACAAAATCTTCACTACTCATTTTATCATGACTTAAATCAATAATAGATTTAAAAAATTGAAGTTTTTGTTCCGTAGTATTAGTAAGCATAGCAGCAGAATTACTACCCTTATTTTCTTTATAAGACCAGTGAGCAGCAATACCATTTTCTGCAACTTCATCCATATCATAAGTACGAATCTGAATCTCAAATAAATATCCTTCAATACCAAAAACAGTAGTATGTAAAGACTGATACATATTAGGTTTTGGCATTGCAATATAATCTTTAAATCGTTTTGGCAAAGGACGAAATTTACTATGAATAAGTCCAAGAGCTAAATAACACTCTTGTTCAGTATTGACAAGAATTCTAAGACCAAGTAAATCATAAATATCACTAAATTTCTTTCCTAAATCCAACTTATGATAAATACTATAAATCGATTTACTACGTCCTTTAATTTTATGAGGAATATGATGTTCATTGAGTAAATTCACGATATCATTTTGCATATCATAAACGATACGGTCTCTTTCAATCTTCGTCTTATTTAACTTCTCTGCAATATCATAAAATACATCTGGTTTCAAATAACGTAGAGAAAGATCTTCTAATTCACTCTTAATTTTATGAATACCTAAATGGTGAGCAATCGGAGCAAAAATTTCCAAAGACTCATGTGCTTTAATCTTTTGTCTATCATCAGGAATAGCCCACAAAGTTCTCATATTATGAAGACGATCGGCTAACTTAATAATGATAACACGTACATCTTCACTCATTCCTACAATAATCTTTTTATAATAATCAATTAAATACTCATTTTCCGTAGAAAAATTAATATTACTTAATTTAGTAACTCCTTTTACAAGTTTCGTAATAGAAGGACCAAACTTTTCTTCCATCTCTTCTGCAGTACAATCACAGTCTTCCAAAACATCATGTAATAACCCTGCAGAAATCGTTTCATAATCTGCATATACAGTTGTCAAGATAAGAGCAACATTAAGAGGGTGGCTAATATAAGCCTCCCCACTCTTTCGATATTGCCCATTATGTTTTTCATAAGCAAACTGATAAGCATTTTCAATAACTTTGATTTGTTCTTCATCCTCGATATAATTACGAACTTTTTCAATAACTTCTGAAATGGTAACATCCTCTAAATTTTTTGACAAAGAACTCATCTCCCCTCAACTAACAATTTATTCCTTTTATTTTTTTCTCCTCTAAATCATCTTTATATACTTTTTTTACTTTTTTAGGTTTTCCTAAACTTTTCTTTTCAATAAGTAAGAAGAAAACATTTGCAATAAAGATTGATGAATAAGTTCCAGCAATTAAACCAACTAACATAGCAATATTAAAGGTAAAGATTCCACTAGAACCTAATAACAATAGAATAACAACTGGTAATAATGTAGTAATAGTTGTATAAATGGTTCTTGTAAATGTCTCTTGAATACTCAAATTAACCACTTCTTCTAATCGTTCCGCAGTAATTTTCTTATCCTGAACTTTAGAAATATTTTCACGAACACGATCGAAAGTAACAATCGTATCATTAATAGAATATCCAATAATAGCAAGAACAGCTGCAATAAACATAGAGCTAACTTCAAAACGGAAAATAGCAAAAATACTAAACATAATCAAAACATCATGAATCAAAGCTAACGTTCCACCTACAGCATAACTAAATTTAAAGCGAACAGAAACATATAAGATAATTCCAATTAAAGCAATGAATACAGATAAAATAGCATTCTTAACAAGTTCTCTTTGAACAATATTTGTAACAACACCAATATTTACTTTAGCATCATATTTATCTTCAAAATACTCATTAATTTCCTTTACTTGATCCCCATCTAGAGCTTGATCAAGACGAATACTAGCCTCATCGGAAGAAATCGTAACTTCACTTGCTTTCAAAGAAAATTCTTTTAAATCTTTTTGTAGACCACTCTTTGTAAGTTTCTCATCTGTAACAACCGTAATATCTGTACCAGGTTTATAATCAATACTTAAATGGAATCCCTTCCAGAAGAAGAAACCACATCCAATAAGGATAATAAGACAAGATAATCCCACAAATAAATAACGATGTTTTAAGAAATTTACTTTTGCAAAAGCATTTGGTTTTGCTTCTTCATTTTTACTAACATCTGGAATATCTTTTTTACGAACATGAATGAAGAAAGATAATTTATCTTGGAAGAAATCACTCTTAACAAATAGACTTAATAAAGTTCTTGTTAAGAATACCATCGTAAACATCGTAACTAAAATGGTAATAATAAGCATAGTAGCAAAACCTTTAATACTAGATTCTCCAAAAATAAACATAATAATAGCAACAATCAAAGTAGTAAGATTAGAATCCAAAATAGCACTTAAACTAGATTTAGATCCCTCTCGAAAAGCATTTGGTAGACTCTTACCTTTTAATAATTCTTCTCGAATTCTTGAGAAGGTAATTACATTAGAATCTACTGCCATTCCAATACCTAATACCAAAGCCGCAATTCCAGGTAAAGTAAGAACACCACCAACCACCCAGAAAACAGCAAATACTAAGAAAGTATAAATAAGAATAGAAACACTAGAAATAAATCCAGCAAAATGATAAACAACCATTAAAATAAGAGCAATTGCACAAATAGCAATAATTCCAGCAATAAGAGTAGTTCTTAAAGTATCATCTCCAAAACTAGCTCCTACGGTTTGAGAACTAATTTCATCTAATTTACTAGGTAAAGATCCACTATTAATTAAATCAACTAAGTTTTGAACTTCTTCTTGTGTAAAGTTCCCTTGAATAATAACATCACTAGCAAATCCTTGAGATACGGTAGCAGCACTCAAACAATTAGAACCACTTGTCCCACATAGATTTCCTTCATTAGCATAATGATCTGTTAATTCATTATAATCAAGCCAAATAACAATCGTATTATTTTCTTTTTGACTAATGCTGTTCGTAACTTGATAAAATAAATCTTTATCAGCAATCGTTAAAGCAACAGCAGGTCTACCAGAAGAATCTTGTCCTATTTTAGCCCCTCCTGCTTTTAAAACATCACTACTCATTAATAAGTTATCTTCGGTATCACGAAAAGATAAAGAAGCAACCGTAGATAATTGTGTCCTAGCTTCTTCTGGATCTTTCACACCAGCTAGTTTAACACGAATCTTATCTTCTCCCTCAATCACAATTTCAGGTTCACTAACCCCTAAACTATCAATTCTTTTACTTAAGGTTTTATAAGTAGCAGTAACTTTATCAGAATTCATTTTAGAACCATCAATCGAACTTACTTTATAAAGGATTTCAAATCCTCCCTGTAAGTCTAGTCCAAATTTTAAATTATGAAACAACGGAACAAATAAGAATCCAATTGCCACCATAAGGACTACTAAAACAAACGTAATACAAATAACTTTTCCCTTTCCACTTTTTTTCTTTTTCATATTTTTTCACTCCCTATTGTGTATTATCCTTTTGATTAGAGGATTCATCTAATAGACTTCTCTCATCCAAATTTAAAATATCATGGACCATATCAAAAAGAGTTAACCCATTTCCTCTTTTCCACTTTTCCATAAGAAAAATCCAAATATCATCTTCCGTGATATGAAAAATTCCTCTCATAGAAAGTTTATGGACTTTCGTATGTAATGCTGGCAAAACCCTCTGATATAGTTCATCAATAGACTGAAATTCATCATTCATAGACAAATCACACCCTTTTCAGGAACTAATAATATTATATCAAAAACCTTTTAAAAGAAAAGCAAATAAGTAAAAAAAGATGAATTAATCATCTTTTTTAGCCCTAGGAAAACTATGATAATATACTTCTTTAAGTCGATCAGTAGTAACATGAGTATAAATTTGTGTCGCTTTAATACTCTCATGTCCCAGTAATTTTTGTACCGTAAGCAAATCACATCCCTCATTTAATAAATGAGTCGCAAAAGAATGACGAATCATATGAGGACTAATTTTTTTATGAATACTAGTCTGTTCAATAATCTTATCTAAAAGGTATCGAACTCCTCTTTCTGTAAGAACTCCCCCATTACGATTTAAAAATAAATAATCACTTTTTTGAACATTTAATTGCAAATACCCATCTCTTAAATATTGCGTAAGAGCCTCCTCACAATAATCTCCATAAGTAACATATCTTTCTTTATTTCCTTTTCCAAGAATTAAAATATTTCTTCTTCCCAAATCAATATCAGAAACTTTGATAGAAACAAGTTCCCCCACACGACACCCAGTTGCATATAACATTTCTAATAAAAGCAAATCTCTCTGTCCCAAAGGAGTACGACAATCAGGAATAGAAAACATCTCCTCTAATTCATTATATTCAAAATAACGAGGCAATTTCTTACTCTTTTTAGGACCACTTACCAAAGAAAAAACATTCGTAGAAACAATTTTTTCATTAGCCAAGTATTTATAAAAACTTCTTAAAGCACTCAGTTTTCGATCAATAGAAGAATTATGATCCTTCTTCTCATCTTTTAAATACATCAAAAAGAATCGAATATCACTATATTCTAGATTTCGAAAAGATAATCCCTCTCGTTCTAAAAAATCCAAAAACTCACAAATATCATTTTGATAACTTAAAAGGGTATAAGCAGAATACTTTTTCTGATAATTTAAATATTCAAGAAAAGATTCTAATTCCTTATTCTTTTCTTTTTTGAACTCCTCTTCCATTTTCCTCTCCTAAAGTTTGATCTTGATACTTTTGAAAGAATTGACACCATAGAGCTGCTCTTTGTAAAGTATCAGGATTTTCTTTTAATAATTGAACGATTTTACAAAAACCTAATTGAATCGGTACTTGTTGAGAATTTCCAATAGTAGCAGAATATTCCTCTAAAGAATCACGATGAGTCGTAAATAAACGCAAAGCTTTTCGTAAATCTTCTGGTAAAAGTTCACTTAGTTGTTCAAAGTCTCCCTCTTGGCAAATAGAAGCAAAAGAAGGAGAAAAAACATTATGATCCTCTTCTAACACAAAAGTATCTTTAGGAATTTTTTCCAATTGCAAAACAACATCAATTAACTGATTTTCACGCTTCTCATCTGGAAACTCATCAAAAATAGAAAGTTGATTCACATCATAATTAGCACTTGTTACTCTACGTAATTTTAAATCAGCAAGATCTCGATGCATGGTATCACTTATCCTTGAATACTTAACATTTTTACGAGAAGTAGCCTCCAAAATATTACGGATTAAAGGATAAGTAAATCTAGCCCAACTTCCATCTTGGTACTTAACATCTTTAGGATTTTGCATACGACGAAGTGGAAAATAATGAATATACTTAGAATAAATATTCGTTCGATTAGAAACCACATCTAGAAAAAAGGAAGAATCCAAACACATTTTTTGAGCAAATTGATCTAAAATAGAATCAATCAAAGCACCACTTTTTCGAATATTTCCCTCACAGGAATTTTTTGCAATTTCACGAATCTCTTGTTGACTAGAATATAAGACTTCCTCTTTAACAACTTCTACACCAGTAGCATTCTTACTTTGATGAGCAATAAAAAAATCAGCATCTAAAAAATCAAGAAGACCATCACGATGAAGACTTTTTGCAAGATCCTTTTCACCATCATACTGAGTTGTAAAAAGATCAATTTCTTCTAAACGATGACCACTTTTCCCATCGAATGGAAGAATTTGAAGTTCATGATTCATACGATTTCTCGCAACGAAATAATAATTTGTTTTACTCATAAAACCTCCCCTTTCCCAAAAAAATTATAACATAGGAAAAAGAAAAAACAAAACCTTTCCCCTTTTCAAAAGAAAATTCTTAATAATTCGAAAAAAGATTCGAAGACAAGAAAAAGTAAGAGTATAAGCATATAAGTCTTTTAAAACATCTTCTCTTAAAGAAAAATAATCATTCTTTAAAACATATTGATTTTTAAGACTCAGTAATTTTAAATAAGGAAAATCTTCAAAAGAACAAACAGAATATCTTTGTTTTACTTCGCCACAATGAAACAATTTACAAGCAAGATTTTGAGTAGGACAACCATGATTGGTTTGATAAATACAAAGTCGACAACATCCATTACACTCTTTTTGTTTTTTCTTTCTTTGAACGTAACAGCGTCCATTTACAAATCCACATAAATTAAGATTTTTGTTTTTCGAGTCAATCATAGAACATGCTTGATCATACAAATATTCAATTCTTTTTCTTCTACTTTTAAAATTAAGAGCTGTCTGAAAAACAGAAAGAGAATATTTCGAATCTCCCTCTAATTGAAAAGAAACAAAAGAATAAAAAATACTCTTATAGAAGAATAATCTTCTTAAGAATTTTTGATAATCTTTCTCATCTTGAATCACAATTTTCATAGATATCATAACGCCTCACCATAAAAAGTATAACATAAAAAAAAGAGGATTACTCCTCTTGATAATCACAACTAGAACATTGAATACCACTTTTCTTTTCAACAAGCATTTCTCCGCAATTAGGACATTTCTTGCCAACAGGTTTATCCCAATAAGCCGTCTTACATTTTGGATAGTGATTGCATCCATAGAAAAGTTTTCCTCGACGGCTCTTCTTCTCAACAATCTTTCCATCACAATTAGGGCAATCGCAAATTTCTACGACTTCCACTTCTTCTTTTTGAATATACTTGCATTCCGGATAATTACTACAAGCAACAAATTCTCCATATTTTCCACGACGAACAACAAGTGGCTTCCCACATTCAGGACACATATCTCCTGTTTCTTCAGCAGCTTTCTTTTCCATATCACTAAAAGCATTTTTTACACGTGGTTCAAATAATTGATAAAAGTTTTGTAAAACCTGATTCCAAACAGCATTTCCATCAGCAATCTTATCCAAATCATTTTCCATATCACGAGTATAATCGGTATTAATAATATCACTAAAAAATTCTTGTAATTTATCTGTCGTTTCTATTCCAACACTCGTTGGCTTAAACTTTTTATCTTCCAAAGTAACATAATCACGACTCTTAATCGTATCGATAATCGTTGCATAAGTACTAGGTCTACCAATACCCAATTCTTCTAGTTCTTTGATTAATTTTGCTTCTGTATATCTTGCAGGTGGTTGAGTAAAATGTTGACTAGACTCTACTTGATTGGTAATGGCAACTTCTCCATCCCCAATCTCTGGTAAAATCTTATCTTCACTAGATTCATAATCACGATAAATTTTTAAATAACCATCAAATAACAACACTTGTCCAGTTGTCTTAAATTGATAATCAGAATTGTTAAAAATAATCGTCGTTTGATTAACAACCGCATCCGCCATTAAAGAAGCAAGCGTTCTTTTATAAATTAAACTATATAATTTAAATTCATCATTACTTAAATATTTCTTAATACTCAAAGGTTCTCTCAAAACACTAGTAGGACGAATTCCTTCATGAGCATCTTGAACATTATCATTTTTCTTAGCCTGTTTGACAAATCCAACATACTTTTTCCCATAATTTTCTTCAATATATTTCATCGCAGGTCGAACAAAGTCATCCGATAAACGAATAGAATCTGTTCTCATATACGTAATAAGACCCACTGTCTCACTACCAAGATCAATTCCTTCATATAACTTTTGAGCAATACTCATCGTTTTACGAGCAGGAAACCCTAACTTGGTAGAAGCTTCTTGTTGAAGAGTAGATGTCGTAAAAGGAAATTTGCTTTTGCGTGCCTTTTCTTTCTTTTCAATCGACTCTACTACATATTCTTCTCCCAAAGCATCTAAAACTTGATTGGCTTCTTCCTCGCTATGTAATTCAATATCTTCATGTCGGTACTGAAAAAGTTCTGCTTCATATTCTGGAAAAATTGCCGTAATCTTCCAATACTCTTCTGGAATAAAAGCCTCAATTTCCCTTTCTCGATCAACAATTAACTTTAAAGCAACACTCTGTACACGACCAGCACTCTTAGCCCCAATTTTATTTTGCAATAACTTACTTAAACGAAATCCAATAATTCGATCTAAAATTCTTCTAGTTTCCTGACTTTTTACCAGATTATCATCAATAACCGTAGGTTGTTGCATTGCTTCTAATACTTTATCATGAGTAATTTCATTAAATAAAACTCTTTTATAATCTTTATCACGAATCCCAAGTGTATCTTTCAAATGCCAAGCGATAGCCTCTCCCTCACGATCAGGGTCGCTAGCAAGATAAACCATATCACTATCTTTTACATCTTTTTTTAACTCTTTAATAACACTTGCCTTTCCTTTAATAGGAACATAATGAGGAGTAAATCCATCTTCAACATCTACTCCTAATCCATAAGGACCAGAAGTCGCTAAATCACGAATATGTCCTTTAGAAGAAACAACTTTAAAATCCTTTCCCAAGTATTTCTCAATCGTTTTACTTTTACTTGGACTCTCCACTATTACTAAGTTTTTTGCCATAGAATCCCTCCAGCTACTTATAATTTATACCTACAAATAATTTTTTTGTCAACAACTATCCATTTATATTATATTGAAAAAAATGAGGTTTTACACATTTTTTTCCAAATATTCTTTCACAGGTCCATAACTTTTTCTATGTTCTGGTAAGATTCCATATTTCGAAATAGCCTCTAAATGTTTTTTAGTAGGATACCCAACATTATTACGAAAATCATACATAGGATATTTTTGATCTAATTCATACATCATATGATCTCTCGTTACTTTCGCAAGAACAGACGCCGCACTAATCGTAATACTTTTTAAATCTCCTTTTATAATAGGAGTAAAAGGAATCTCAATCGGTAATTTCATCGCATCTGTTAAAACATAATCTGGTTGAATAGAACACTTTCGAATAGCCTCCATCATAGCCTCTTTCGTAGCTTCATAAATATTAATCTCATCGATTCTTTGAGGAGAAACAATCCCAATTCCATAAGAGAGTGCTTGTTTTTTAATTTCTTCAAAAAAGTATTCTCTTTTTGCTTCACTTAATTTTTTACTATCCGTTAATCCCTCTAAATGAAATTCTTCCGGTAAGATACAACAAGCCGCAACAACAGGTCCAACCAAAGGACCTCTTCCCACTTCATCCACTCCCCCGATGAAAGTATATCCCTGATTTCTTAAGTCTCTTTCGTATCGATAATTATCAAGACACTCTAAATATAATTTTAGTCTCTTATAATTCTTAGTATCTCCCCTCTGCTCAAAGTAAGATAGAACATCTTCTAACTTCATACAAGAAACTCCATCAACACTATCCCATTCCACAGTAGAAGAAGAAATCTCTATATTTTCACACTTTTTTAAAATTCCTCGTATAACCAAACTACAACAACCAGTAAAAACACCAGTAATAGACTCCTCTTTTATTTTTTGAAGAATTTCTTTTTTATTCACAAGAATCACCTACCCCTAGACTCCATAACATTCTACATTGATCAAAACGGTAACATAACCTACCCTGATCACACAAATAAGAAAGGTAAGATCGAATCGTACTACCAACCAATACATATTGATTTTCATTCATGACAAGATGATATTTTAAAAAAACAGCCTGTAAAATTTCTTCGAAGCTCATCTCATTCTTGCAAATATCACAAAGAGTATTTAAAATCTCATAAATCATCTTACGATTACAATCAATAAGAGAAGTAAGAGAAGTAGTAGCTTCACAATGAGACGGAATAAAAAGTCTTCCTTGAAGAGTAGATAAAAAATCTAATGTATGAAGATATTCTGAAACATCATATAAAAAGAAAATAGGATATTTAGAAATCGTTTCCTCACTAAATAAAGAATCTCCAAGAAAATAAACATCATCACTCGTTTTAATCCCAATCATATCAAAAAAATGTCCCTTTAAAGAAAAGTACTCTAATCCATCTGGAAGATTCTCATCTATTGGAAGAACCACAGACTCTTTCGCAAGCAAAGTCTTATTTCGAAGTTGCTTAAAAGGATATCCTCCATATAAAAAAGAAGGTTCTAAAATAGGATATTCCGTAAATGCTTTTTCTATTTGATTTCCTAAAATATCACAAGAAATCCTATTTTGAATAATCTGATTTCCTCCAATATGATCGGCATTAGAATGTGTATTAATAATCCCCTTTATCTTCCAACCCTTTTCCTCTACAATACGACATATCTTTTTACCAGCATCTTTATCATTACCAGAATCAATAAGATAAATATGACAATCATCCACTAAATAAATACCAATATTAGTAGGATTAGATAAATAATAAGTTTTCTCTCCTACTTGAATAAGTTCCATAACATCACATCCCAATTTCATTATAACAAAAAAAGAACTGACAAAAAAGTTTTGTCAGTCTACTTCGTAATGGTTCGTATTAACTCTTTTTGTTTTTCATCAAACTCACGATAAAATCGTATTTTATCATTTGGAATAATTAAACCTTTTTTCCGATAAGCATCTTGGGCAACATCCACCAAATCAATATCTAAATAAGCCTTTAATTTATCTGCAAACTCCGGATGTTGTTTCATAAATTCTCGGTAATCATCCATAGTTTGAAAACGATATAAAATATTCCCATAAAGAAAATTAGGATCTAAATAACATCTTTTTAAAGAATATTGAAAATCAAAGATAGGTGCTACATGAATTTCTTTGGTTTTCTTATTTCTTTGAAAAATAAGATTTTCTTCGTATCGATCAATTTGTCCCATATAAGTATCTAGGGAAAATAAATCTAAGATTTCATTTAATAATTCCAAACGATTTTTCTCTGTCGGAGCCATTTCCATAATTTCGTAAAAATAAGAATGATTTCTTAGTCCTTTACATATTTTAAAATATTCAAAATCTTTCAAGTTACGAAAGTCATAAGAACCTAGTCGAAAACGATAATATTTTCGATCCAAATCTCCATAACGTACAAAACGATGATAATCATAGATTCCTTCTCCAACAAGAAAGAAATGAGAACATTGTAAATTACGAATACGGCAAAGTTCTTCTCCAATAAGTTCCGCATGATTAAAGTTTTTACGAAAAATTCTTCTTTCCAAAGGCTTATGAAAAGGAGAAAAAGTAGGACGAAAACATTCATCTCTAATTAAAAATATACAAGTATCCTTTGTAAGACACTCATCTAAACTCATCATTTTAATCTATCAAAAGTGATTTCACCAAAATATCCATTTTTTAAGTCTTTAACAATTATGTTAGACACTTTATCATAGTCGATTACTCCACCTTTAGACAGTGCCCCCCTTTTTTTACCAATAAGTTCATATGTTTCTATAAAATCTTCATCTAATTGATGAATACCATATCTCTCTTCTAAACGCTCTGGATATAGTTCATATAATTTACGAAGAATAAAACAAGCAATTTCATCTACATTAACAACTTCTTCTTTAATAGAAGATAATGCAGCAAGAACATGAGCAGCTTCTTGGTCCTCTAACTTAGGCCATAAGATTCCAGGAGAATCCAAAAGTTCAATGTCTTTATTTACACGAATCCAAGAAAGATTCTTAGTAAATCCTGGAGTATTCCCAACTCCTGCACTTTTTCTTCCAACCAATCGGTTAATTAAAGTACTCTTACCAACATTAGGAGCTCCAATAATTAAAACTCTTGCTGCTCTCTCTTTTAATCCTTTTTTTACTCTATCTGCTTGAATTTTCTGCATAATCTCATTCGTTTTCGATAAAAGAGAAGAAACATTTCCACTCATTAAATTTAAAGTGACAACATCATAACACAATTTTTGGTAATATTCAACTATCTTATCCGTTTCTTTTTGATCACATAAATCGTACTTAGTAAAAACTAAAATCCTAGGTTTATCTTTTATAAGATCATCAATATCGGCAATTTTAGAAGAAAGAGGCATCCTAGAATCAACAACCTCATATACAATATCGATAAGTTTTAATTGTTCACTAATCTCTCTCCTAGTCTTAGCCATATGACCAGGAAACCAGTTGATGTTTGTTTTATCTTTATTCATTTTTACCACTTCCAATTTCTTTTAATATTTTATCATTTTCAAGAAATTTATCAAAATCTGAAACTAATAATGTGTCTTGCTTTTTTCTAAATTTATCATATTCTTTATATGCAAGTTCCTGAGCAACCTTATGAGAAATTTTTTCAGAGTTATGTAATATTTCCCTTCCGTTAAATTGTAAGAAAGCATTCAATTTTTCAATCCAATCATTCATTGTCATCGCATTATGATTTTCTGCTTGCAATTCAGCATAATCTAAATACATTGTAACAATTCTATTTAAATCTTTTAATTCTTTTTCCGTTAAATAATTTTTAGCAATATCTACATCATATCTATAAATTGGTCCATTTGGTGATTCAGTCCAATTAGTAAGTCCCATATTTTCTTTATCAGAATCTACCCGATTATATATGATTTCAGCAGCTGTATTGCCTGTTACAGCATAGTGCAATTTATTTTGAACTGTCTTAAAAAACTTTTTTGTAATTTCCGAATCCTTATCATAATCAATACTACAAGATGAATAAATATCTGTTATTTTTTGATAAAATCTTCTTTCGCTAGAGCGTATATTCCTAATTCTTTCTAAAAGTCTTTCAAAATAATCTTCACCAAAAATATAATTTGGATTTTTTAGTCTTTCATCATCCATTACAAATCCAGTAATTAAATATTCTCTTAATACTTTAGTTGCCCATATTCTAAAATGTGTTGCTTTTTTAGAATTTACTCGATAGCCGACGGCAATAATCATATCTAAATTATAAATCTTTACAGGTTTCTTAGAATTATCAACGTCGGTTTTTCCGACGGTGTTACTTGGAGCAAGTTCACCACTATTTAAAATATTATTAATATGTTCTGTTATAGTACTTCTAGAAACTCCAAATAATTCAGCTATCAAATTTTGCGTTAACCAAATATCATTATTAATTAGAAGTACACTTACCCTAACATCATTATTATCATCTTTATATATTAAAAAATCATGATTTGTAATTTGTAATTCACTTTTCATATATTCACCTCTTTTTTCTCAAAAATGTAAAAACTTTTTTTGACAAATTCCTTTATTTATAAGGTTTTGTGATGGTGTTTCCATAAATCCGTATCGCACAATTAATATTTGTCGTATTTTGTTGATTATTCATTTAAATCACCTTCCTTTGCCAATTCATATAATTCTTTTTCATCTTTTATTATTTTAATCAATTCTTCTTTGGAAGGCAAATAAGTTAAATATTTTGATGCATACACATTTTTCACATCATCCCCTAAAGTCATTTCTACTACTGCATCATCTTTATCTGCACATAATAATATTCCAATAGGTTCATTTTCGTCTTCAATCATTTGGGTCTTTTTATAATAATTTACATACATTTGCATTTGACCAATATCTTGATGCATCAGTTTGCCAATTTTTAAATCAATTATCACAAAACATTTTGCTAAACGATTATAAAAAATTAAATCTGGATAATAATATTCTGTACCTATTTTGATTCTTTGCTCGCGTGCAACAAAAGAAAATCCTCTACCTAATTCAAGTAAAAATTCAGTCAAATGTGATAACAATGCTTTTTCTAAATCTGTCTCTAAATAATTTCTATTTTCTTTTAAACCCGCAAATTCAAAAATATATGGTGTCTTAAGTAATTCTTCTGGTTGTTTTTCAATTTTATTTTTTTGTGATTCAGTGATTATTTTATTCTTATCTGGTGATATTAAATATCTATCATAGAGTTTAGTATTGATTTGCCTACGTAACTCCCTACATCCCCAATTAGATTTTATGGCTTCTTGCTCATAGAAATCTCTTTCTTCTTTTCTATCTATTCTAATTAATTCTTGAAAGTGAGCCCATGATAATTCAGTCGACACTGTCGACCAAATTGGATAGAACTCATAAAATCTTCGCATTCTTCTTATGCTAACTGAAGAAAAACCACTTCCAAATTCATTCGTAAGTTTACTTGATAAAACATCTATTATTTTTTTACCATAACTTGCTTTTGTGCTATTTTCGGATAATTCGTATGTTATTTTTCCTACATACCAATATACTTCCGTCATTGTAGTATCTATATGTTTAAACATTTTTTCTCTAGCAACTATTATTTTATTTCGAATATCTTGATAAATGTTTTCTATATTTGTTAATTCATTGTCATTGTTTACTATCATTTCATTTTTCTTATCCATTCAATAATCACCTTTCTTTTAGTTGGGGTTAAATGTCGTAAT
>CANRPY010000016.1 GCA_947632595.1 uncultured Bacilli bacterium
ATTTCTAATCATCCAGTATCTATTTCTGATGCGATTCATAAAACTTATATTCAAGTGAATGAAAATGGTACCAAAGCATCTGGTACTACGTATTTTGGTAGTTATGAGTCTGCCGCTATGAACTATGAGACTATCTTTTTATCTTTTAATCGACCATTTCTTTATTTCATTCAAGATGTTGATACGCATGAGATATTATTCTTTGGGATGGTTTATGAACCAGAAGAGTGGAATTTAGAAAACAATTGCGAGAATTCTTGACAAGTTGTTTAAAAAAAGTTATGATTATGGCATGAGTGCGATGACGGGTGTGGAAAACCTAACAGCAGTATCAAAAAGAGCCGATTCGTCTAGAATAAGTAAGGTGGAACCGCGGATATTTATCCGTCCTTACATTATTCTAGATTTTTTGTTTCTTAGGAGGGATTTTATGAAATTATATGTTAGTGGAGATAGGGATGAATTTCTCTTACCTAATCTTTCTTATACCGATCAGTTGGATGAGGCAGATATCGTTTTAATCCTTCCAGGAGGACTCGGGACATTTGCTTGCTTATTTCAAGCAATTCAGCTGAATAAGAAAGTACTTCTTTATAATCAAGATTTGTATTTTACTTCTCTTATTAAAAATTTATATGAAGGGTATCAAAAAAGTTATATAGAAAAAGTACCTGCAGAATATATGCAGATTGAGAGTGAAAAAGAAGAAATATTTAAGGTATTGGAGGAAATGTAATATGGAAAAATTAACAATGGAAAAACTAGTCAATTATTGTAAACAATATGGATTTATCTTTCAAGGAAGTGAGATTTATGGAGGTCTTGCGAATACTTGGGATTATGGCCCATTAGGAAGTAGACTTAAAAATGCAATTAAGGATACTTGGAGAAAAAGATTTATTCAAGAAAGAGGCAATGCCTATGAAGTAGATGCTGCTATCTTAATGCATCCTAGAGTTTGGGAAGCAAGTGGACATGTTGGAAGTTTCTCAGATCCTTTGATTGATTGTAAGCATTGTAAAACAAGACATAGAGCAGATAATTTAATTGATGACTTTGATTCAAATGCTCATGCAGATGGTATGACACAAGAAGAAATGGTTCAATATATTCGTGAACATAAAGTACCATGTCCAAAATGTGGAAAGAGTGATTATACGGATATTCGTCAATTTAATTTAATGTTTGAGACTCATCGTGGAGTTGTAGAAGATGGAAAAAATAAAGTATATTTAAGACCAGAAAATGCTCAAGGAGAGTATGTTAATTTCTTAAATGTACAACGTTCTATGAGAGCAAAATTACCATTTAGTATAGGACAAATTGGTAAAGCATTCCGTAATGAAATTACACCTGGTAACTTTACTTTCCGTACGATTGAATTTGAACAAATGGAATATCAAACTTTCTGTAAGGAAGGGACAGACAGTGAGTTATATGCTTACTTTAAAGAGTATGCCAAGAAATATTTTATGGATTTAGGAATTCCTGAAGAAAAATTAAGATATCATGATCATGAAAAACTTGCCCATTACGCAAAAGAAGCATGTGATATTGAATACCAATTTAATTTTGGATGGGGAGAAATTAATGGAACCCATAATCGTACGAATTATGATTTAGGACGTCATCAAGAGTATTCTACTGTTTCTCAAGAATATTTAGACCCAGAGACAAATGAGAAATATATTCCTTATATTATAGAGTCAACTGTAGGTTGTGACAGAACAGTACTTGCCATTCTAGACAATAGTTACTGTGAAGAGGCACTTGAAAATGGGGAGACAAGAGAAGTCATGAAGTTTATTCCATACTTAGCTCCTTACAAAGTATGTGTTCTACCTTTGGCTAAAAAGTATCATGGAGAAAAAGCAACAGAGATTTATCAAGAACTTTCTAAACATTTTATGACTACTTATGATGAGTCTGGTTCTATTGGTAAAAGATATCGTAGAAGTGATGCGATTGGTACTCCTTGGTGTATTACTGTTGATGATAATACTTTAGAAAATGGTACTGTTACGGTAAGAGATAGAGATACTATGGAACAAATTACTTTAAAATTAGAAGAAGTTGTTCCTTATGTAGAAGAGAGAATTTCGTTTTAAACATATCCTTTTGGATATGTTTTTTTATGGTATAATGAGTTAGGTGGTTTTATGATTAAAATAGGTATTCCTTTACGATATTCTCATATGGAAGATGGAAGATGTATTTTATATCTTTCTGAGAGAGTTCGAAGAACGATTCAAAAAGCAGGAGCTATGGTTGTTCCTCTTGTTCAAGTACAAGATGTTAATTATGCGGATACTCGTTTTTCTGAGTTTTTAGAGTTAACAGAAGAAGAAAAAGCCATGATAGATGCTTCTCTTGATATGGTGGATGGTGTTCTTTTTCCAGGAGGACGTAAAATTACTCCTTATGATGTTACTTTACTCAAAAAATGTATTGAGAAAGATATTCCTACTTTAGGAATTTGTCTTGGTATGCAGCTTATGAGTTCTTTGGATAGAGATTTTACTGTAGAATTAAATGATAGTTCTGTTTCTCATAATCAAGAAGAGGATGAGGGATTTTCTCATAAAGTAGAAATTGATCCTAATAGTAGGCTTTTCTCTATTTTAGGAAAAAAGGAGATTATGGTTAATAGTTTTCATCGCTATCATGCTTTGCCAAATCCTAATTACTTAGTTTCTGCTACTAGCGAAGATGGGTATATAGAAGCCATTGAGTATCCTAAATGTCGTTTTCATATTGGTGTACAATGGCATCCTGAAATTAGTTATCCAACGGATCAAGATTCTCAAAAAATCATTCATGCTTTTTTAGAGGCTTGTCGAAAATAATCATTTTCCTTTACGGATTGTGGTTTTTGTGATATAATACTACCATACTTTTTGGGGGTGTATTATGAGTAAGTTAGTTTTTGTTGATTCTAAGAATCATTATGGAAATATGAATACAGCAGCTCGTTTTTTTGAAGAGGGAATGCCTTTTTCGGAAAGACAAAAAATCTTTTTAGACCGCCGTATGGCTTTTGGTCGTGATCATGGTTTTGATGGTCACAAAGTATTTATGGCAGATCAAGTAGATGGTAGTCGTTATCTGAAAGGAGAGGGAGGACGTATTGGAAGTTCTTTTGTTCTTTCTCAAGATTATGTAGATGCGAATCCAAATGGTTGGAGTGATATTCCAGAGGATATCCTTATTATTACCGATCAAGTTCCTGGGGTTGTTGCAGGTCATCCTGTTGCGGATTGCCCTGTTGTGATGATTACGGATCTAAAGAAAGGTTATACAGCTGTTGGACATTGTTCTGCAGAAATGATTGATGCTAGACTTCCTATGATGATTGCGGATAGTTTAGTGGAAGCTTGTGGTAGTCGTGATGAAGATTTACTTGCTTATGTTGGTGCTTGTGCAGGAAGTCTTTGGACTTATGATACGTATCCTAAATGGGCAAAAGATTCTTCTGTTTGGCGTGATGCGATTGTTGCGAAGGAAAAAGATGGTAAGACTTTCTTTTCTATTGATATGAGAAAAGCTATTCGTAAACAATTTGTTGAAAGAAATCTAGATAAGTTTGGATTTCATCCAATGGATACGATTACTGATCCTGAATACTATTCCAATTTTGCAGCAAGTCCTTCTGGATTTTCTGATTCATCTAAAATTGGTAGACAATTTGTAGGTGCTTTTTATCAAGAACCTGTGAAAAGAAAAGTAAAATAAAAAAGTGTTGACTTTTAAAAAGTAGATGCGTATAATATTACTAGTCGAGAAAAAAGGAAAGAGATTTATATCCACCTGATCAGCGAATAGCGATAGGTTAAAAGCCGAAATGTTCATTAGATTTTATTCTATTGTATTTTAGCGGATATAAATTTTTATATCTGCTTTTCTTATTATTGGAGGTGTTTGTTATCGCAAAGGATAATGATAACATGTTGATTAATGATCAGATTAAGGTTCGCGAAGTATTAGTGATTGGACCTAATGGAGAGCAAGTAGGAGTGAAATCGATTCAAGATGCTTTAACGTTAGCTAGTTATGCTGCACTTGATTTGGTTTTAATTAGTCCTAATGCAAATCCACCTGTTTGTAAAGTAATGGATTACAATAAATTTCGTTATGAAAAACAGAAGAAAGCTAAAGAAGCTTTAAAGAAACAAAGAGCTAGTATGTCTGAACTTAAGGAGTATCGTTTGTCACCTGTCATTGATGTTGGAGACTTTGAGACGAAACTTAGAAATGCTACTAAGTATCTTGAAAAGGGAGATCGTATCAAACTATCTGTTCGTTTTAAAGGACGTCAAATGGCTCATACAGAACTTGGTAAAGAAGTCTTAGAACGTTTTGCTGAGAGAGTAAAGGATTATGCAGATATAGAACAAAAGCCTAAATTAGATGGTAGAACAATGACTATGTTATTAATACCAAAAAAAGACAAATAATGAAGTGGAGGAATATTTATGCCAAAAATTAAGACACATAAAGGAACTGCAAAAGTTCTTAGAAAACGTAAGAACGATGTTGTAATTGGAAAACCAGGTAGTAGACATAATACTGGTAGTAAAAGTGCAAACTTTAATAGAAGTTGCAGAAAGGGATCTAACCTTAGTAAGGCTGATCAAAACAGATTAAAAAATATTATTTAATCTACTAAGAAGGAGGAAGAAACATGGCAAGAGTTAGAAGTGGAGCAGTTACAAAAGCTCGTCATAAAAAAGTTTTAAAAGAAGCTAAAGGTTACTTTGGTAGTAAACATAGATTATATAAGACTGCTAAAGAACAATTAATGAATTCTGGACAATATGCTTTTCGTGATAGAAAACAAAAGAAAAGAGATTTCAGAAAATTATGGATTACAAGAATCAATGCTGCTTGTAGACAAAATGATATTTCTTATTCTAGATTTATTGAAGGTCTAACAAAAGCAGGTGTTGAAGTTAACCGTAAAATGTTAAGTGAGATTGCTATTGATGATCCTAAAGCATTTAGTGAATTAGTAAAAGTTGCTAAAGATGGTAAAGCTGGAAAAGTTCAACGTGCTTCAGAAGTTAGTGGTCGTGAAGTTACTATTGAAAAAGGAAAAGATAGTAGTAAAAAAGAGACTAAAAAAGTAGAAGTTAAAAAAGAAGAAAAGAAAGAAGAAAAAAAAGAAGTAAAGAAAGAAACAGTTGATTATTCAAAGATGACTGTTGCTGAATTAAAAGAGGTTGCTAGTAAGAAGAAAATTAGTGTTACTGGTATGAAGAAAGCAGAAATTATTGCTGCATTAGAAAAATAAACATATTAGTGGATTGATTAACCTAGTGCCATTTGGTGGCTAATTTTAGAAACTAATAGAAGGAAAAACGAAAAGGAGAAAATAAAATGACTGTTGTATCAATGAATTATTTATTAGAAGCTGGTGTTCAATTTGGACATCAAAAGAGAAGATGGAATCCTAAGATGAAGGAATATATCTTCACTACTAGAGATGATATTTATATTATCGATTTACAAAAGACTGTTAAAAAATTAGAGGAAGCTTATGATGCTTTAAAAGAGATTGCTCAAAATGAAGGAAAAGTATTATTTGTAGGTACTAAGAAACAAGCTCAAGAAGCTGCAGAAGAATCTGCTGTTAGAACAAACATGTATTTCGTTAATGAAAGATGGTTAGGTGGTACTTTAACAAACTTCAAGACGATTCGTTCTAGAATTCGTAGAATGGAAGAAATTGAAAAGATGGAAACAGATGGTACTTTTGAAGCTTTGCCTAAAAAAGAAGTTATTCAAATTCGTAAAGAATATGATAAATTAAATCGTAACTTAAGAGGAATTCGTGAAATGAAGAAGATGCCTCAAGCTATGGTAATTGTTGATCCTCGTAAAGAAGAGATTGCTATTAAAGAGGCTCGTATTTTAGGAATTCCAGTATTTGGTATCGTAGATACTAACTGTGATCCAGATTTAGTAGATTATGTCATTCCTGGTAATGATGATGCTGTTCGTTCTGTTAAACTTTTAATTGGTGTTTTAACCAATGCTATTGCAGAAGTTAATGGTAATGAAGTACTTGATTTTATTACAGAAGATGATAAGAATCATAAAGAAGAAAAACCAGTACAACATACTGCTAAAAAAGATGCTCCAAAGGCTCAAGAAGTAGAAGAAGTTAGTGAAGTAGCTAATGAAGTAGAAGAAGTAAAAGAAGAAGTTAGCGAAGAAAGTACAGATTACTCTAGTCTTACTTTAGCTGATTTAAAAGCAAAAGCAAAAGAAGCTGGAATTAAAGGTTACTCTTCTATGAAGAAAAATGAATTAGTAGAAGCTTTATCTAAATAAATGATACTTTAGAGGGTAGTTGGTGCTATCCTCTTTTCTTTTGTAGATTTTCATGAAAATCTATATTATAATTAAATTAAATTAGGAGGATATATTTATGTTTAGTGCAAGTGATGTAAAAGAATTAAGAGAAAAAACTGGTGCTGGAATGATGGATTGTAAGAAAGCACTTGAAGCTTGTGAAGGTAATCAAGACAAAGCAATTGATTGGCTTAGAGAAAAGGGTATTGCAAAAGCAGCTAAAAAAGAATCTAGAATCGCTGCTGAAGGATTATGCCAAATTAAAGTAGATCATAATACTGCTGTTATGGTAGAAGTAAATAGTGAGACTGATTTCGTTGCTAAAAACAAAGAATTTACAGATTTTGTTGATTATTTAGCTGATCAAATTCTTGCCAATGATGTTTCTTCTGTTGAAGATGTTTTGGCTATCCAAGATGGTGGAGAAACCATTCAAGATAAGTTAGTTGCTTTGGTTTCTAAAATTGGTGAAAAAATTAGTTTTAGACGTTTTGAAAAAGTAACAAAAGAAGATGGAGAAGAATTTGGTACTTACAAACATATGGGTGGTAAGATTGGTGTTATCGTTGTATGTAAGGGTGCTAATGAAGAAGTATCTAAAGATGTTGCTATGCAAGCAGCTGCTATGAATCCAATTGCTTTAAATCGTGATGGAGTTCCTGAAGAAGTTGTTAATCATGAAAAAGAAATGATTAAGGCTGAAATGAAGAATGATCCTAAGAATGAAAAGAAACCTGAAGATATCTTAGA
Source organism: uncultured Bacilli bacterium (assembly GCA_947632595.1). Lineage (GTDB taxonomy): Bacteria > Bacillota_I > Bacilli_A > RF39 > UBA660 > UBA3789. The sequence continues at coordinate 7,105 of CANRPY010000016.1, forward strand.
TAAGATGGCTGTTGGAAAACTTGGAAAATTCTTTAAAGAAAATTGTTTAGTAGAACAAGATTTTATTAAAGATTCTTCTTTGACTGTTGAAAAATATGTAAAAGAAAATGGTGGAGAAGTTTTATCTATGGTACGTTTTGCAGTAGGAGAAGGTATTGAAAAACGTCAAGAGAATTTTGCTGAAGAAGTAGCTGCTCAAATGAACGGTACGAATTAATTGTAAAATGAAAGAGCTTTTTGCTCTTTTTTATTTCTTTTTTTGAAATTCTCGATTATACTTATTGTGGAGTTTATACGTAGATGATAGTCATTTAAAAAGTACGAAAATCTCTTGAATTTTTGAGATTTTTTGGTATAATAAGCAAGTAATTAAAGGGGATGAACTTATGGCAAAAAAAACATCTTCCAATGCTGTTAAAAAAATAAATGAACAGATAGAACATTTAGAAGATCGTCATAAAGGAAATGGGGAGACTAAACAATATAAAAAGACTACACCTTCTCAAAAGAAGAAGACTCCTAAAAAAAATGGAGTTACGAGAGATACGATTGTGGTATCTCCTACTAGTAAGCAACAGAGTTCTAAAAAGAAGACTTCTTCTAGTGTAAGAGGTGGAGTTGTTTCTCCTAATAGAACAACTACGAAAAAGAAGAAGCCTATTCCTAAGAAGGGTGCACAATCTACTAAAATTAAAAAAGATAATCTTCCTGCTATTTCTAAAGATAAAAAAGAATTAGAGTCTGAAGTTAATAAAATATTAGAAATACAGGATACTTATCAGAAAAAAGAGGTATCTGTTCCTAAAAAAGAAAAAAAGAAGGAACAAATAGAAGAAGTTCAAAGAATTCTTGAGATTGAAGATGAAGATATTCTTGAGAAACATCATTTAAAAGATCAGAATTCTAAAGAATATGAAGAATTAAAATTAGATAAACCAATTGATTTAGATCATTTGGAAGAATTAGAAGAATATAAAGTAATAGAAGAGTTTGAAAAAGAGGTTTCTTCTAAGAACTTTAAGAGAAAAAGAAAAGGAAAAGGATATGTTGTTGATGTATCTAAAAAGACTTTTCCTAAATTAAAAAAAGAAATTCATGCTTTATATGATTCTAAATTAGAAAAAGAGTCTAAAGAGAAGGAAGAAGTAGTAGAAGAAGTAGAAAAACATGGACTTATTGATCATTTGAATCAGAAGGTGTTAGATACTTTACTATTTATTGTTTTTACGATTTTCTTTATCTTATTTGTTGGATTCCTTACTTTTGTTATTTTTGTAAGTACTTTTTAGTACTTTTTTTCTTTATTTTCTTTTTTCTTTATACTATAATTGAAATAGGGAGAGATGATAATTTTTATGGATAGTGATATGATTCTTTTAGATATTACCGATAAAATGGATAAAACAATTGAAAATTTAGGAAAGAGATTTACAACTGTTCGAGCTGGTAGAGCAAATCCTTCTAGTTTAGATGGGATTATGGTAGAGTATTATGGAGTTATGACTCCTCTTAAACAATTAGCTACTATTTCTGTACCAGAAGCTAGACAACTTCTTATTAAACCTTTTGATAAAAGTTGTTTAGGGGCTATTGAGAAAGCAATTTTAGCATCTAATTTAGGATATAATCCAGGAAATGATGGAGAAACGATTCGAATTGTTATTCCTGAACTTACAGAAGAGAGAAGAAAGGAACTTGCGAAACAAGTAAAAGCGATTGCAGAAGACGCTAAAGTATCCATTCGTAATATTCGTAGAGAGGGATTAGAAGAAGTTGAAAAATCTGATTTTCCAGAAGATGAAGAAAAGTCTTTAGAAAAACAAATTCAAGATCTTGTGAATGAATATAATAAAAAAATAGAAGATCAATTAAAAGAAAAAGAACAAGAATTACTAACGGTATAGTAGTTCTTTTTTGGAGGAGTTATGTTATTAGATGGAAAAGTAGTTCGAGAAGAATGCTTAAAAAAATTAAAAAAGAAATATCAAAAGATTTCTGTAGGATTAACGGTTATTCAAGTAGGAGATGACTTTGCTAGTAACAAATATATTAAACAAAAAGAAAAATTAGCTGAAGAGTTAGGAGTTCATTTTCAATTAATTCGATTGGAGACGGCTACTACAGAAGAGTTATGTGATGTCATTGATTCCTTAAATGAAGATACTCATGTAGATGGTATTATTGTACAATTACCAATTCCTAAAGAAATTGATTATGAAGTGATTCGTAATCGTATTTTACCAGATAAAGATATTGATGGTGTTCATGATGTGAATGTTTTAAGAGTCTTTCATAATGATCCTAGGGCTTTGGTTCCTTGCACAGCGCTAGGAATTATGAAGATTCTTGATTATTACAAAATTCCTTTAGAAGGAATGGATGTTACCATTATTGGTAGAAGTATTCATATTGGGAAAGCTTTGTATGGTTTATTATTAGGACGTAATTGTACCGTTACCATTTGTCATTCTAAGACCAAAGATTTAAAGAAACATACGAAGAATGCAGATATGGTAATTACTAGCGTTGGAAAAGCTAACTTTATTACACAGGATATGGTAAGAGATGATGTTATCTTAATCGATGTAGGGTTTAATTACTATGATGGTAAGATTTGTGGAGATGTTTCTAAAGAGTTAGATACTTATCAATACCTTACACCTGTTCCAGGTGGGGTTGGTCAGATGACTGTTTATTCTATTTATGAAAATTTATTAAAAGCACATGAGATGCATAAATAATTCTTGTACTTTTTTGGGGAATTTGTTATAATATGCTTATCGATGTTGATTGAGGAGTAGTAGTAGAGAGTTTCTTTTTAGAGAGTCTATGGGTGGTGGAAATAGATAAGAAATCTTTATGAATTCGCCTTAGGAGTTCTTATTAATAGTAAGCGTATATCTTGCGTTAAAAGATTTGAGTGTATAGTCATAACTATAAATTAAGGTGGTACCGCGAGAAATCGTCCTTAACTTTATAGTTATTTTTTTGTATAGGAGGGATTTAGATGTTTGATAAGATTGGATCTTTACTTGATGAAGATTTAAAAGAGATGAGTGATTTAAAAACTCTTGATGATTTAAGGGTTAAATATTTAGGGAAAAAGGGTCTTATTACGGAATTAAATAGTGAGATTCGGAATGTTCCTAATGAAGAGAAAAAAGGATTTGGTATGAAGGTAAATGAACTTCGTAATCGTTTTACTGAGTTTTATGATCAAGAAAAGAGTCGTTTGGAACAAGAGGCTTTAAATAAACGATTAGAACAAGAGGCTATTGATATTAGTCTTCCTGCTACTAAGGTACCAGTAGGGGCTCCTCATATTTTAGAGAAAGTTATTGAAGAAGTAGAAGAAGTTTTCTTATCTATGGGATATGATGTTGTAGATGGACCAGAGATTGAAGAAGATAAATATAACTTTGAAATGTTAAATATTCCTAAGGGTCATCCTGCAAGAGATGCTCAAGATACATTCTATATTGAAGGAGAAGAAATATTACTTCGTAGTCAAACTTCTCCTGTACAAGTTCGTACGATGTTAAAGGGAGAAGGAAGGGTACCTATTCGTATGATTTGTCCTGGTAAAACGTATCGTAGAGATGATGATGATGCATCTCACTCTCATCAATTTATGCAGATTGAGGGATTGCTTGTTGATAAAGATATTAGTTTAAGTGATTTAAAAGGAACAATGGATGTTTTATTTAAACGTTTATTTGGAAAAGATGTTGAGACTCGTTTCCGTCCTAGTTATTATCAATTTACAGAACCTTCTGTAGAAGTGGATATTACTTGTGTTAATTGTCATGGTAAGGGATGTAATGTTTGTAAAAATACGGGGTGGGTTACTGTTGTTGGAGCTGGAGTTGTTCACCCTAATGTATTACGTATGAGTGGATATGATCCTGATGTTTGGAGTGGATTTGCTTTTGGTTTTGGAGCAGAACGTCTTGCGATGATGAAGTATGATATTAATGATATTCGTACATTCTATAATGCCGATCTTAGAGAGTCTAAGGTATTTGATAGGGAGGATGAGGAATAATGATTAGTTTAAATTGGGTAGGAGACTACATTGATATAAAAGATCAAGATGTTCATGAACTTGCCTCTAAAATTACAAAAGCGGGAATTAATATTGAAGCTGTTGTTACTCACCATATTGATGGTTTAAAAATAGGGGAAATTGTTTCTGTAGAAGATCATCCTGATAGTGATCATTTACATGTATGTCATGTTAATATTGGTAGTGAAGAGTTACAAATTGTATGTGGGGCTCCTAATGTTAGAGAAGGCTTAAAAGTCATTGTTGCGACTGTTGGTTCTATCTTACCAGGGGACTTTGAAATTAAAAAGAGCAAGATTCGTGGAGTAGATTCTTGTGGTATGATGTGTGCTTTATTTGAATTAGGACTTGAAGAAAAAAATGATGAGACTTACGCTAAGGGGATTGCGGAACTTGACTCTTCTGCACCTGTTGGAGAAGATCCTCTTACTTATTTAGGTCTTGATGATACGTTATATGAATTAGATATTCATAAACATCGTAATAATGATTGTTATTACCATATTGGGTTTGCTTATGAGATTGCTTGTATTTTAAATCGTAAGGTAACGTTACCTAGTTTAGAGTTTCATCCTATTCAAGATTCTATCAAGAAGCATTTTTCTTTAAAAGTAGAGACTCCTAAATGTAGTTATTATATGGCAAGACAAGTTCGTAATGTAAAGATGGGGGAGAGTCCTGAGTTTATTAAGAAAAGACTTGTTGCGGCAGGAATGAGACCTATTAATAACGTTGTTGATATTTCGAATTATGTTATGCTTGAATTTGGTCAACCTCTTCATTTCTTTGATAAAGATAAATTAGGGGATTTGATTGTTGTTCGTGATGCGAAAGAGAATGAAGAGATTACGACTCTTGATGGAAAGGTACGTAAGCTTACTTCTTCTGATATTGTGATTACAGATGGAAAAAAACCTGTTTGTATTGCGGGAGTTATGGGTGGAGAAAATACAGAAGTTGATGAAAATACTAAGAATATTTTAATTGAATCTGCTATTTTTGATTCTGTTTCTATTCGTTATACTTCTCGTAATTTGGAACTTCCAAGTGAGGCTTCTATTCGTTATGGAAAAGGGCTTTCTTATGAATATACGGAAATGGCTAGTAAAAGAGCTTGTGCTTTACTAGAAGAGTATGCTGGTGCGGAAGTATTAGATGACTATATCTTAGTGGACTCTGTAGATCACAGTGAAAAAGAACTTTCTTTTAAACCAGAAGATGTAGATTCTATTTTAGGAATTACGATTTCCGAAGAAGATATGAAGAAAGAACTGGAAAGATTAGATTTTCCTTATACGTTAAAGAATGGAGTATTCCATGTTATCATTCCTCGTAGAAGACTTGATATCGATGCGAATGTCAATGATATTGCAGAAGAGATTGGTAGACTTTATGGATATAATAACTTAGTATCTTCTTTACCAAAAGTTCCTATTCGTAGAGGGGAATATATTGGAGATGTTAAATATCGTAAGTTAGTTTCTCGTAGACTTCGTAGTCTTGGATTAAATGAAGTAAAGACTTATACTTTAGTGAGTCCTGAGATGGCAAAACAATTTGATTATGAAGAAAAGGAATGTGTTGTTTTACCAAATCCTATGAGCGTTGATAAAAGTGTTGTTCGTAAGAGTTTACTTGCTTCTTTAATGAATGTTTATCAATATAATCAATCTCATGGTGTTCATGATGTTTCTATTTATGAAATAGCGAAGACTTATGATGTAGATTACCAAGAAGATAGTAAAGTAGCTGCTCTTCTTACGGGATGTTATGGCTATAATGATTGGAAGGGAAATGCTTCTATCGATTTCTATTATGTTAAGGGAATTGTTCAAAATTTACTAGATTATATGGGATATCAAGGACGTTATTCTTTTGTTCGTAGTCATTGTTCGGATTTGCATCCAGGTGTTCAAGCTAATATTGTATTAGATGGTAAAACGATTGGAATTCTTGGAAAAGTACATCCTAATCTTACGAAGAAAGATATCTTTGTATTTGAAGTTAGTTTGAATCATTTATATGGAAAAACTTCTAAATTAAAATATAAGGAAGCTTATAAATATCCAAGTGTTCAAAAAGATATGGCCTTTATTTTGGATAAGAAAATTGATGTGGATGAAGTGATTCGTACGATTCAAAAAGCTGCGAATAAGACTTTACAAGAAGTATCTGTTTTTGATGTTTATGAAGGAGAAAAAGTTGCGAGTGATCAGAAGAGTGTTGCCTTTAACTTAGTCTTTAATGGAATTGACCGTACTCTAACAGATGAAGAGGTTATGCAAGTATTTACTAAAATTATTGATAAAGTTGTTTCTGTTCATCACGCAGAACTTCGTGATAAATAAAAAATGGACCTAAGAATTAGGTCCTTTTTCTTGGAGTCCTTTTTGGACTCTTTTTCGAATGATTTCAATTAAATTGTTTTTTAATTCTTGGTCAGCATTTTCCCAAATTAATTCAAAAAAGACGCCTAGACCAGGTAATGTTAATTCATCTTTTTCTTTTACTGATTCTTCAATGGCATTTCTTAGAGTATTAAAATCATCTCCTTGAAAGTTATTAATAATGTGGTGTCTTATATTGATATCCATAGTTTCCTCCTACTTTTATTATGGGTTTTTCTTGTCAATTCTATGCATTTTCTTTTTGGAAAACTTGAGAAAAAAGTCGAATTGTGGTAAGTTTAGAATAGAAGAGGTGTTGGTTTATGAAGAAGAGGGTTAGTAGTAGTGAGATTAGTAGAGCTAGAAATTCTTCTCGTATTCTGTTTCTTACTTTTTTTATCATCTTTCTTGTTTTGTTTTTAGGCTTTGGTCTTTTAACGATATTGGATGTGGATCTTTTATCTTTTCTTTCTTTCCCAAGAACGGTTCAAAAGTCTTCTCCTGTTTCTGATTCTAAGGTCAATGTAGAAAAAGAAGAGTCTTATGCGGATTTAGATATTTCTGATAGTTCGATTCAAAACTATTTTCGCTATGTTCATATTACGGGTAAAAATGTATGTCAGGATGGAGGATATCTTGATCAAGAGGAAGTTCTTGTTGGAAAAATGAAGGAAGAATGTAAGTATTCTCTTGCCAGTAATTTGTATGAGAAGGATGTACAAAGTGGGTTAGATGGTGTTTATTCTATTCCTGAAGAGGATGTTAAAAACGCTTATCAAACTTTGTTTGGAAAAGGTACTTATACTCCACAAGAGAGTATTCCTTGCTTTGGAAATAGTACTTTTATTCGAAATGGGGATTATTACTTTACTAAGAGTCTTTCTCCTGAAGAGGATGGTTCTTTGGTTTCTTATGAGAAGTTATTAAAAGCAACTCGTAATGGGGATGAGTTACAGATTACTTCTGCTGTTTTATATTATGAGAAAGTACAATCTGTATTTTGTAAAGACCGAAAGTGTGAACAGGTATTAGAGACTGTAAAATCAGGTAGTGAATTTGATCAGGCTTTCTTTGATTTATATGTAGAGCATTATCAAGAAAAGTTATATCAATATACTTATCAATTTGAAATGGATGAAGCTGGATTTTACCGATATGTTGGATATCAAAGGACTAATGGATAATTAGTCTTTTTTCTTATTTTATGATAGAATAAGATTGGTGATTTCGATGAAGTTTACTTACAATGGAAAAGATTATGATATCGTTATCGAAAAAAAGAGGGGAAATAGAAATACTTATATTCGTGTTAAAAGAGATTTAACGATTTCTGTTACGACTAATTTTTTTACTCCTAATTGGAGTATTGAGAAATTAATTCGAGAAAATACTTTTAAAATTTGTCAGATGATTGATGCACAAGAAGTAAAGGCTAAAAATAATCAGGGGTTTTTCTATTTAGGAAAACAATATAGAATTATTTATACAAATACGAAAGAATGTACTTTTGATCGAGATTTTTTCTATGTTCCAGAAGATTTTGATGTGGATAAATGGTATAAGCAACAGGCTAAAAAGTTATTTTCCGAGAGAATGGAAGCAATTTATCAACAATATAGTAGAGAGATTCCTCATCCTAGTTTACGGATTCGAAAAATGACGAGTCGATGGGGTGTTTGTAATACTTTGACTCATGTGATTACTCTTAATTTAGAGCTTATGAAGAGAGATATTTGTTATCTTGATTATGTGATTGTTCATGAAATGGCTCATTTGATTTATGGAGATCATTCTAACCGTTTTTGGAAGGTTGTTTCTGAAAATATGCCTGAGTATAAAAAATATCGAGAAGAAATGAAGGAGTTTTAATGGTGATTACAAGTTTAGAAAATCAAAAAGTAAAAGATCTTTGTAAGTTACAACAAAAGAAATATCGTGATCTTACAGGAACTTATTTAGTAGAGGGAGAACATTTGGTTTTAGAGGCACATAAGGATGGTTGTATTCTTGAGGTGATTTGTTTAGAAGAAGAATCTTCTTTTATGGAGTATCCTAATATTTTGGTTTCTTATGAAGTGATGAAGAAAATTAGTTCTTTAGATACTCCTCCTAAAATAATGGCTTTGTGTCAAAAAAAGGAACAATTGGAGATTGTTGGAGATAAGATTTTACTATTAGATAATGTTCAAGATCCTGGTAATTTAGGAACGATTATTCGTAGTAGTTTGGCTTTTGGGGTATCTACGATTGTCCTTACTCCTAATTGTGTTGATGTATATAATTCTAAAGTGATTCGTAGTACACAGGGTATGTTTTTTCATCTTCCTATTGTTGTGATGGAGGCAGAGAAAGCAATTTCTATGATGAAGGAGAGGAAAATTCCTGTTTATGGGACTGATGTTTCTTCTGGAGTAGATGCGCGTAGTCTTTCTCTACCAGAAAAAGAGAAGTTTTGTTTAATTATGGGAAATGAAGGAGCAGGTGTTTCTTCTTCTATTCTTTCTTTGTGTGATAAAAATCTCTATATTCCGATTTCTTCTCAAGTTGAGAGTTTAAATGTAGGAGTTGCTTGTAGTATTTTATTATATGAATTGGGGCGATAAAATGGAAAAGGTAAAGATAGGAAAAGTCGTTACTACTCATGGAATTCGTGGAGAGATACGAATTCTTAGTTCTTTTCCTTATAAAGAAAAAGTCTTTGGTGTTGGGAAGAAAATTTGGATAGATGGGGTAGAATATACGATTGTTCAATACCGGGTTCATAAAGGCTTTGATATGGTTGTTTTAGATGGATTTTCCAATATTAACGATGTGTTATTTCTTCTTAAAAAAGATGTTTTTGTAGAGAAAGAGGAGATAGGATTATCTCCTATGGAGATTTTAGATGAAGATTTGATTCAGTATCGTGTTTTGACAAAAGATGGAAAAAGTGGAATAATAAAAGAAATTTTTTATGCGGGTCCTGACAATAAAGTTTTAAGGGTTCAGTTTGATCGAGAAGTTTTAATTCCTTTCTTTTCTCCTATGATTTTAGAAATTTCGCCTCAGGAGAAAACGATTCTAGTAGAAATAATAGAAGGCATGTGATTTTATGAGAATAGATATTTTAACTTTATTTCCTAATATGTTTGATGGTATTTTTCAAGAATCTATTTTAAAAAGGGCTATTGATTTAGGAAAAGTAGAGATCCATCTTGTGAATTTTCGGGATTTTACGGAGGATCCTCATCACAAAGTAGATGATACTCCTTTTGGCGGAGGAGCAGGAATGGTCTTGATGTGTCAGCCAATTTATGACTGTGTAGAAAGCCTTAGAGGAGAAGATTCTGTTGTCGTGTTATTAACACCAGATGGCGTTCCTTATCAACAAAAGCTTGCCTCTACGCTTAGTCAGGTAAAACACCTTATTTTGATTTGCGGTCACTATGAAGGGTTTGATGAGAGAATTCGAGAAATCTGTGATATGGAAATTAGTATTGGGGACTATGTTTTAACAGGAGGAGAAATTCCTGCGATGGTTTTGGTAGACTCTATTACTCGTTTATTACCAGGAGTTATTTTAGAAGAATCTTATCAGAATGATTCTTTTCAAAATCAATTGTTAGATTATCCAACTTATACGAAACCTAGAAATTTTCGAGGAAGGGAAGTGCCAGAAGTCCTTGTTTCAGGAGACCATAAAAAAATAGAAGAATGGAGAAGAGAAGAAAGTCTTCGAAAGACTAGGGAACGTAGACCAGATTTAATTCAAGAAGAAAAGTAGGTGATGTTATGTATTTTGTTCAACGTGATGTAAGACCAAAAGGGAAGATGGATGAAGTGTTTTTAGAAAATGGTTTTCCTATGGGAAGTAGTCGTCGTGTTTATAAAATAGGAGGATCTGAAGTTAGAGAGATTATTATTTCTAGTAGTCAACTTGCTTCTCCTATGGTTACCGATCTCGTTTATCAAAAATATCATAAATTAATTTCTACTTTAACGGAATTACTAGTAGATGATGAGGGAGACTCTAGTGATAGTATGAGGGAGGCTCTTAATCAGATTGAGAAATTTCGATTAGAGATTAAAAATAAATATCGAAATTATTTAAAAAGAAAAGATTTAGAATTAATGTCTAAGCAGTTAATGATTCTTAAAAAGGAAGCTATGGAGAGATATTTAGAGATTCGAAATCAATTCTTAAAAACAAATGATACAAAAAGAAGTAAATAACTTCTTTTTTCTTGTTTTTAGTGGTATACTTTAATCAAGATAGGTGGTGTATCTTTTTATGGATAAAAAGGAGAAAACTTCTGAAGGGGAAGAGGTTCATAAGATTTTTAAGATTCATATTTCTTTTGAGGCAAGAGTGCTTCTTCTTGTATTTGCTACGGTTATTTTATTTGCGGCTGCTTGTACTCTTATGATTTCTACTTTGTCTTATCATGAAGTATCTGATATTGGGTATGTTGAGAATGCAGAGGTTCATTACCAAGTTTGTATGAAAAATGAGAATTGTATGGAAGAAGATTTAAAGTATCCTACGCAAACGATAGAATCCATTCCTTCCGAGTTTCATTATGATATTTCTTATGATGAAGAAATTTCTTCTGATGTAACCTATTATATTGTTGCCTTACATCGAATTTATGATGAGGGAAAATCTAATAAAATTGTCTTTGAAGATGAAGATTTTTTAGTAGAGAGAACGACGGCTTCTAAAAGAGGAGCAGATTATCAAATTGATCAAGAGATTCCTATTGATTATGCGAAATATGCAGAATTTGTTCAAGATTATCAAAAGAAATATTCTTCTTCTGCTAAATCTACTTTAGATGTTATCTTGTATGTCGATGATGGAAGCGATGTTCGTAATGTTGCTCAAATAGGGGTTCCTATTGGACTAGAAGAAATTCAAATTACACATAATGGAGTTTCTTCTAGAGAACAAGTTTATTCTTTAGAACAGAGAGAGTGGTCTAATCATAGTACCTTGTATATTGTTCTTGGAGCATTCCTTATCTTACTTTCTCTTTTGTTCTTATTCCGTCTTACGAGACTTGTTTTGGTTGCGACAGGAAAACGTTCTAAGTATCAACAAATTTTAAAACATATTTTAACCGAATATGATGACTTAATTGTGAATGTTCGAGAAGATTATATGTTGGATACGAAAAAGAAGATTATCAAATTAGATAGTTTTAAAGAACTAGTAGATGCGAGAAATATTTTATCGAAACCAATCTTTTATATGAAGATTAATAATGTTAAAAGTGAATTTATTGTGGAAGATGAAGAAATTATTTATCAATTTGTCTTAAAAGAAGCGGATCTTGCTGTTTAGGAGGCGTTTTTGTGAGTACTTTTAATTCTAATAATCTCTGTTTTCTAGTTCTCCTTCTTTTCCTTTTAGGAATCGTTTTTGGAGTTGCACAGGTTATTGGAAGAGAAAGTGATCATTCTCTTTATACAGAACTTTTTTATGGAGAAAATGAGTAAGATTTTCTCCTTTTTTTCTTTTGATTTCAAAGTTTTTGTTGTATTTTTTATAAAAATATGTTAATATTAAATTCGTCTAGTGGAATGATCCGCTTTTCTTATGATTATGATCATTTGTAAAAAACTATATAGAGAGGAGCTTTTAATATGAATCTTATAGACAAAATCAATGAAAAACAAATTAAGAATGATGTTCCTGAGTTTCGTGTTGGTGATACTGTAAAAGTTGATGTTAAGATTATCGAAGGTAACAGAGAACGTATTCAAACATTCGAAGGTGTTGTCGTTGCTCGTCGTGGTGGAAGCGTATCTGAGACTTTCACAGTACGTAAGATGTCTAGTGGTGTTGGAGTAGAGAGAACTTTCCCAATTCATTCACCAAAAGTTGCCGGTATTACAGTTGTACGTAGAGGTAAAGTTAGACGTGCAAAACTTACATTCCTTAAAGGTATGGTTGGCGGATACCGTATTAAAGAAAGAGGACAACAATAATAAAATAAGGCCAAGGCCTTATTTTTTATTTAGGGTTGGATAGAGGTGATACGATGGAAGAAGATCTTACATTAGAAGAGAAAAAGAAAAAAGGAATTGGTTCTTTTTTGAAAGAATATGGAATTTTTATTCTTTTTCTTGTTTTGATTTTACTTTTTAAAAAATATTATTATTCTCCTTTATATGTACATGGGGATAGTATGAAGAATACTTTGCATGATGGAGATATTATGATATTAGATGTTGTAGGGTATCGACATCAAGGACTTCAAAGATTTGATATTGTCGTTGTGGATATCCAAAAAGAATATATTATTAAAAGAGTGGTTGGATTACCTGGTGAAAAGGTAGAATATAAGAATCAAACGTTATACATTAATGGGAAAAAAGTAAAAGATGAGTATGGAATAGGGGAGACAGAAGATTTTTCTTACCAAGTTCCTAAAGGACAATATTTTGTATTAGGAGATAATCGAGAAAATTCTATGGATAGTCGATATTTTGGTTCTTTTTCTAAAAAAGATATTTTAGGAAAAACTCGTTTTATTCTTTTTCCTTTTCAAAGATTTGGAAATGCACAATAAGAATTTTCTTATCTTTTTTTATGAGGTGAAGTTATGTTTCAGAAACATTTAGAGGAGTTACTTCCTATGATTCATTTTGAATTGTGTGATTTTCAACCGAATCAGTTGATTGTACAAGATTTAAAATGTCATCCTAATCATGATTTTTTTGATGTTTTGTCTTTTCCTTGTTCTTTTTTTTCTGATGATTCTACTAGAAAGATTGAGGCTTATCCTTTAGGGGAAAAGGAAGTTGTAGAAGTCTCTTCCACTCCTCTTCATCAAGATGTTTCTTTTTATAAAGTCTCTTCGATTGCTTCTTCTTGTGATGATTCTTATACTTTTGAAGTAGAAGATCAGGGTGATTTGGTAGATGTTTCGGTTGGGAGGGTTGGAGGAGTAGAACAAGTTCAATATCGATTGTTTGAAAAAAGAGGAGAACAAGCTCTTATTTCTTCCGTTACGTATACTCCTTCTTCTTTGCGAATTCTTCGACAATTAGGTCCTAGAAAGGAACTCTTTGAAGTCGAGAAGTCTGGTAGAGTTCGTTATTCTCAAGATGGAAAAGTACTGGAAGATTTTCTCATGGCACGAACTTACCAAGATATGGTAGGCGGAGCTTTGTCTCTTTCTAATCATATTGTGGAACGAGGACATTGTGCTCTTCAAAAAATAGGGTCAAAACCCATTCCTTTTCTTATTGAGCGTTATCCTTTCTTTTGGAAGTTTATGACTTATTTAGAAGATAGTTATCAAAATGATACGTTTGATTCTTTTTATCAACAATATCATCCTTTTACGGATGAGGCAACTAACCGTTGGATACATAAAGGGTAGAATTCTTTTGGAATTCTCTTTTTTTGTTTCATAAAAAATGGTATGATAAAAATAATAGGTGGTAGAATGAATCTTTATCGTATATTAAAAAATGGAATTTTATCGCGGAAGGATAAGAGTGGAGAAATCCTAGAAAGTAGAATAGAAGAGCCTGTTGTTTCTTTAAAGAAGGAAGAGCCTTTTTCCTCTTCTTCTATTGTCTCTTGCGTTAAGGGAGACTATTTAGATACAGAAGATGAACTTACTCTTCAGAAATATCAGAGTAATTTACGAATTCTTTCTCAAAGAGTTAAAGAAGAGGGAGAAATTCGTGATTTTCGTTTGATTCGCGAGGATGACTTTTTTCCTTATGATTGGAAGTGGAGAGTTAACTGTAGAAAGACTTACCGAGAGGCAAAGAGTTCCAAACTTTCTTATGCTCTTCGAATGGAAGAAGTAGAAAGAAGAGCAAGGCTTCTTCATCCTGAACGAGAAAAATTCCCTATTAAAGTTCCTCTAACAGATAAGGAAGAGAAAGCAATTTCTTCTTCCATTCCTCCTTCTTATGGACAGGTGTTAGAACCAACGGTTTTTCGCTCTACGAAACATTTTACCATCAATACTCCTCTTGCTTATACAGGCTCTTACAATCAAGTTTCCAGTGATAGAAATTTTGTTGTCATCGACCGTGTTGATTCTTTTTGTCAGTCTGGTTATGGGTATTCTGCGGATTACTTTGATGCCTATCTTGATATGACTCATGAAGAACTTCCTATTTCTTCTTCTGGTATTGTTTTGATTTCTGATGAGAAGTATCCTCAGATTATGAAGGATCCTATCCTTGCAGAACAACTCGGAGAAAGAAGAGTGATTCGTTACCGAGGAGAGGAAGCAACGGCGATTAACATGGTTTTATCCCAAGAAGGTATTTTGCCTTATCGCGCAGGAAAGTATTTAGAATATGATCCTGAACTTGATGAGATTATGAAAAGAAGTATGCAGAAGTTTTGTGTTCAACATGATTTAGATTATGCTCATGGACATGGTAATCTATTTGGTAGAGGAGGTCATTTTTCCGATGTCCTTGACTCTTTCAATTTGGAACATAAAGAATTTGTTGCGGAGTTTTGTTCTTATTTGCAACAACATTATCCAGAATATGCAGGAGTCTATACGGATACTTTTTACTCCTTTCCTGAAAAAATTGTTCCTGCTATTGGAGGAGAAAAAATTGTATCTTGTATTTCTTCTTATAATGATTGGGCAGAAAAACAAGTTTCTAAAGATCGCAGAGAATATGATTTGGAAAGAGATCAGATTGATTTAGAGACACATCAATTATTTACTAAGACTCTTCGTGTTATTCGCAATCGATATGAGAGGGAAGATTCTTTTGTAGAAAATGATCCTGAACTTCTTTCCTCTTTATTAACTTTTTTTCATTCCCTTTGTGTAGAAGAACAGAAGAAGTCTGCTCAAAAAATATTAGAACTTACTCATCAAAAAGAATCTTTTTCCAAATAGATTCTTTTTTTGTGATATACTTTTTTTGGTGAATAGTATGTATTCTTTTTATTTGGAACAATTTGGTAAAATTCCTACCTTTTTAAAAAAATATTTAAAGGCACCTTCTTTGGTTCGTTTACAAAAAGTGGGATATTTCTGTGGAATGGATTATGCTTCTTCCAAAGTGTATTCTTTTTCAGAAAAGATTAGTCGCTTTGATCACTCTTTGAGTGTTTCTCTTTTTACTTATTTTCTTACACATGATAAGAAAGCAGCACTTGCGGGACTTATTCATGATCTTGCGACTCCTTGTTTTTCTCATGTGATTGATTATATGAATGAAGATTTTGAAACGCAGGAGAGTACAGAAGAATTTACAGAAGAAATCTTAAGGGGAGATTCTTACTTTTTAGAATGTTTAGAAAAGGATCATTTGCAACTATCTGATATTTTTCCTTTTAAGCAGTTTTCTGTTGTTGATAATGAAAGACCTAAATTATGTGTTGATCGTCTAGATGGGATTATTCTTACAGGAATTAGTTGGACAAAAGAAATTACTAAGGAAGATATTTCTTGGATTCTTTCTCATACTGTTTTGTATCAAAATGAAGAGAAAGAAGTTGAAATTGGCTTTTCTTCTTATGAGGTTTCTAAAAGAGTCATGGAACTTAGTCATACGATTGATCTTTACTGTCACTCTGATTTGGATCACTATATGATGCTTTTACTTGCGAAGATTACGAAGAGGGCAATTACTTTAGGAATTCTTTCTTATAAAGACCTTTATTTGTTAGATGAAGAAACCGTTTTTTCTCTTCTTTCTGCTTCTAAGGATTCTCTTTTGCAAGAATACCTTTATACTTTTTATCATATTGTTCCAGAAGAGATTCCTAAACAAAATCTTCCTAATGTGAAAAGAAGAATTATTTATCCTCTTGTTTGTGGAAAAAGAGTCTCTTCTTAGGTATGTTATAATAGATTTGGTGGTTTTATGTCTAAAGTTTCTAATGTTCTTTTAATGCTTCAATATTTACAAAATGGAAGAAAATATCGTATTTCAGAGTTAGCTTCTTTATTAGAAGTTAGTGAGAGAATGGTGCGTTCTTATAAAGAAGAACTTGAAAAAGCTGGGATTTATATTGATACTATTATGGGTCCTTATGGAGGATATGTTTTAAATCAAAGTATTCGTCTTCCTGTTCGTAAATTTTGTGCAGAAGATTATACCTTTTTAAAAAACTTAAAAGTTTCAAAAGAAGACCAAGAACAATTAGATATTCTCGCGGATAAAGTTCATGGAGTTTACTTTGATTCTAAAGAAGAAGCCATTCAATTAAAAGAAGAGATGAGACCTTTTTATAATACGTTAGATAAAGCGATTAAAGAGAAGAGAAAAGTCCTTATTAATTATTATTCTTATACGCATGGAAATCAAGATAGAGTGATTCATCCTTTTGAATTGTTCTTTTATCATACTGGGTGGGGATGTGCTGCTTTTTGTGAGAAAAAACAAGATTTAAGACATTTTGAATTAAAAAGAATGAATTCTATTCAATTATTAGATGAGCATTTTTAAATTTTTATGATACAATAGATAATAGAGAGTGTTTAGGAAATTGAGATGGTAGTATGATTCGTTTTTTTCAAAAAAGAAATATTTGTCAAGAAAAGATTAAAGATCTTATTGAACAAAAGGAAAATCTTCTTTTTTTGGACTATGATGGCGTTGTGAATACAAGTGGGAAAGATGGGGTAAAAATCTTTAATCGTAATTGTATTCGACACTTAAATAAACTTTGTAAAAAATATGATTTTCGAATTGTTGTTTCTAGTTCTTGGAAACATTATTATAACTATAAATCTATTTTATATCATGCAGGACTGGATCCAGATATTCCTATAGAGGGAAAAACTGAAGATTTAAAAAATAGAGAAGAAGAGATTTTAAAATATGTACAGGAACATCCTAATTTATCTGATTTCTTAATTATTGATGATGATTTTATTCCTAATATGGAAGGACATCTTGTACAGACAATGTCTGATGTCGGATTAGATTCTAAAAAATATCATGAGGCAATTACTTTATTTAACCGCTTAAAAAATGGTAAATAAGATTACCATTTTTTTTCATAAAATAGTAGGATTCTACATAAGAAAATGATATAATAACTTTATAGTGAATGGATGTGAGTAACATGCTTGAAATTAGAAAAATCTCAAAAACTTATGTTACTGGTGATTTAAAACAAGTTGCCCTTAATAATGTTAGTTTAAATTTTCGAAATAGTGAATTTGTATCTATTTTAGGACCAAGTGGTTCTGGGAAGACTACTTTATTAAATATTATTGGTGGACTTGATCATTATGATAGTGGAGATTTAATTATTAATAGTATCTCTACGAAAGAATATAAAAGTAAAGACTGGGATAGTTATCGTAACCATTCTGTTGGTTTTGTTTTTCAAAGTTATAACTTAATTCCTCATCAAACAATTCTTGCGAATGTAGAACTTGCTTTAACGATTAGTGGGGTTTCTAAGAAAGAGAGAAGAAAAAGAGCTCTTGCTGCTTTACAAGAAGTAGGACTTAAAAAGCAAGCTCATAAAAGACCTAATCAATTAAGTGGTGGACAAATGCAGAGAGTTGCGGTTGCGAGAGCTCTTGTGAATGATCCGGATATTTTACTTGCCGATGAGCCTACAGGAGCGCTTGACTCTGAGACTAGTTTACAAGTAATGGATTTGCTTTTAAAAATCGCAAAAAATCGTTTGGTTGTTATGGTTACTCATAACCCAGAACTTGCTGAAAAGTATTCTACTCGTATTGTTAAATTAAAAGATGGAAAGATTGTGGATGATTCTCATCCTTATCGAATTCCTAAAAAGACAGAGGTAGAACCTTATCGAAACTTAGGAAAATCTTCTATGTCTTTGTTGACTGCTTTTGGTTTAAGTTTAAATAATTTACTTACCAAAAAAGGAAGAACCATTTTAACTGCTTTTGCAGGTAGTATTGGAATTATTGGAATTGCTCTTATTTTGTCTCTTTCTAATGGATTTCAAAAATATATTGATAAAGTACAAGAAGATACCTTAACTTCTTATCCTTTAACGATAGAGTCTGAGACTGCGGATACGGCAGGTATGATTTTATCTACAGTTTCTCCTCAAGATGAAGAGTCTAAAAAAGATAAAGGGGTTGTTACCGAAGTTAAAAACTTAGAGGGAATGTTTGCTTCTATTGGGAAAAATGATATTCGTTCTTTTAAAGAGTATATAGAAAATCATTCTAAAAAAGTACAATCTTTAACGAGTCGTATTCGTTATGAATATAGTGTTGTTCCTAATATTTATACTGTAAATGTTAATCAAGAAATTACGAAGATTAATCCAAGTCGTATTATGAACACTTTAATGGGTGGTATGGCTGGTAGTTCTACTTCTATGGGATTTTCTATGAGTGTTTTTAATGAGATAGGGGATAGTGATTCTTTAAAAGATAATTATACAGTTTTAGAGGGAAGACTACCTAAGAATTATGATGAAGTTGTTGTTATTTTACCAGATGAGAATCATATTTCGGATTTGCTTCTATATAGTTTAGGATTAAAAGATAGTAGTAATATGGATAGTATGATTTCTAAGATTATGAATGGAGAAAAGATAGAATCTTCTGAAGAGGCACTTACTTATCGTTATGAAGATTTGATGGGATTAGAGTTTAAACTTATTTATGCTGCAGATACGTATCGTTATAATTCCTCTTATGGGGTTTATGAAGATATGAGTGAAGATAAAGAGTTTATGAGACAGTTATATCAAGATGCTCTTTCTTTAAAAGTTGTTGGTGTTATTAAACCAAAAGATGCGGAAGGAATGAGTTCTTTATTATCTGGCGTTGGATATACAGAAAAACTTACGAAACATGTTATGGAAGTCTCTAGTCAAAAAGAGATTGTGCAAAAACAACTTTCTGATAAAAATATTAATGTTTTTAGTGGAAAACGTTTTGATGATACTAGTAATCAATCTGGAATTGATTTTCAAGATTTAATTACGATTGATACGAATTTGTTATCTAGTGCTTTCCAAATTCATATTGATGACCAATATATTGGAAATCTTACTGCTGATTATATGCAAGAGATTAATGCTGCCATTACTGCAGATACTTCTCATGCTAGAAAATTATTTCATGATAATTTTACTTCTATTGGAAAAGGATTGTTTTTAGATTATATTGAAGAGCATCCTGCTTTAGAAATGGAAGGAACTTCTGTTATTCGTTTAGAAGATGTTCCAGGAATCATTCAATCTTATTTTGAGAAGGAAGAAGTACGTTATCTTTTACAAGATATGGAAAATCAATATACGATTCCTGCAGATGCTTATCAGACTGTGTATTCACAAGTCATTGAAAGTTATTTAAAAACTTATATTTTGATGCTTAGTCCTGATGTAGAAGAACATACTGCTCTTATTTCAGCAGATGCTGTTGATACCCTTGTTTCTTCTATGATTGATAATGATGCTGTTCGTAGTATGGAAGAAGAATTTGGAAAGAATATGACAGAAGCTAATATGAAGAAGACGGTTCTTACCAAAGTTTCTCAATTAATGGGAGAAATGGCTGGTGTTATGTCTGATGCTTTCCATGTCGATCAAGATAAGATTTCTAGTGCTTTTCATTTTAACTTAAGTGAAGAAGACATTCGTAGAATCTTTACTGCTAGTACGTCTGCTTCTGTTATGACAGATGCAAATACTAATCTTTTATCTCTTGGATATCAAGACTTTGATGATCCATCTAGAATTTATTTCTATTTTAAAGATTTTGCTTCTAAAGAGGAATTTATTGATTTCTTAGAAGACTATAATGGTCAGATGGAAAAGAAAGATGAAGAAAAAGTCATTGAATATACCGATCTTACAGGAATTATTATTTCTTCTGTAAAAGTGATTGTAGATAGTGTTAGTTATGTTTTAATTGCTTTTGTTAGTATTTCTTTAATTGTTTCTTCTATTATGATAGGAATTATTACGTATATTTCTGTTTTAGAGAGAACAAAAGAAATTGGTATTTTAAGAGCAATAGGGGCATCTAAGAGAAATATTTCTTCTATCTTTAATGCAGAAACCACTATTATTGGATTCTTAGCTGGAGTGCTTGGAGTTGTTGTTTCTAGTTTATTCTTAATTCCTATTAATACTGTGATTCATCTTGTTACCAATAATCCAAATATTACAGCAGTTTTACCATTTAGTGCTGCTATTGTATTGGTCATTTTAAGTACCATTCTTACATTATTTGGAGGATTGATTCCTTCTAGAAAAGCAGCAAAGCAAGATCCTGTTCTTGCATTAAGAAGCGAATAAAGGTAGTTCTCTACCTTTTTTTGTGCTATAATGAAGATATTCTAGGAGGCTTTTATGAAAGATAAAAAATATTATATTTATGAGATGAAGATGGGTGTTTTAAACGTTGTTTCCTTACTTTTATTTTTTCTTATGATTGTTCTTACTTTTTTTCTTTATCAAAAACGTATTTTAACAAATTGGGATTATCCTGTAGGACTTCTTTTTATTCTCATGATTCCCTACCTTGTTTTGCATGAGGTTCTTCATAGTATTGCATATGTATTATTAGGAGCTGACTATAAAAATATTACGTATGGGGCTCATTTAGAAAAAGGGGTTTTATGTTGTTTATGTAAACAAAATATTACAAAGACTAATATTTTGATATCTCTTCTTACTCCTTTTTTCTTCCTTGGAGTCGTTACTTATTTCTTAGGAGTTGTTCTTGATAGTCCTATTTTGATTGCATTATCTATTGTGAATATATCTGGATGTGCTGGAGACATTATTATGTTTCTTGATTTCCTATTCTTAAAGAAGTTTCAATATTCTGAATTTGATAATCCTACTGCTTTTGCTTTACAAGGAAGTGAAGATTTCTCTAAGAAAAAATTATTTGGATTACAATACGTAGAATCTTGCAAAAGTTTAAAGATTAAAGATCTTCAAAAAGTAAGTATTAGTAAGACAAGTGTGATTTGTTTTCTTATTATTTTACTGATTGGTGGGCTTTGGATGTTTTTGTAATTTTTTGTTGCTTTTATTTTTTAAAAATGGGATAATGGAAATATAAATAATAGAAGGGAAGATTTTATATGAATTCAAAAGTGAAGGGTGTCATTTCTTATTTATTTGGTTGGATCGGTGGATTAATTGTTTTATGTGCTTTTAATGATAATGATCAAAAAGCAACGTTTCATGCTTGTCAAGGAATTACTTTAAGTGTTTCTGTTGTTATTTGTAATATTGCGATTGTTATATTAAGTTATATACCAGTTGTATCTTTTACAACCTATTTTCTTTCACCAGCTGTAGGGATTGCACAATTGGTATTTATGATTTTGGGTATTGTAAAGGCTACCTCTGATAGTCCTGATTATAAGTTACCTCTTTTTGGAGATTTAACAGAAAAATTTTTTGAAAAGAAACTTGCTGCTGTAGGAGTTCCTAGTGGTGTTGCTGTTGCTCCTAAGTTTGATCCTAATACTGGACAACCAATTGTTACACCTGCGCCTCAAGCTAATTTTGATCCAATG
>CANRPY010000017.1 GCA_947632595.1 uncultured Bacilli bacterium
TAAACATCTAGCTAAATTGCAAAAACGTCACTAACAATATACAACAAGTTAAAAAAAAAGTAAAGAACTTTTTTCTTTACTTCAATTTAACAGCTGTACCATAAACAATAATTTCCGCACATCCTTGCATAACAGAAGAAGATCCATAACGAACCCCAACAATTGCATCTGCCTTTAATGCTTCTGCTTCATCCACCATTCTTTTTGTCGCAATTTGTCTCGCCTCACGAATCATTTCTGTATAGCCTTTAATCTCTCCTCCAACAAGAGTTTTCATTCCTGCCATAAAATCTCTTCCAAAATTTTTAGACTGAACAATTTCACCTTTAACAACTCCTAGAGTTTCTTGAATTTCTTTCCCAATAATCTCATTTGTAGAAACAATTAACATAAACTCCTCCTTAATATTTTTTAGCTTCTTCCTCTTCTCCACTTTTTATTTCTCGAATTCGAGAAATAAGAGAGATGAGAATTCCCAAAAAAGGAATCGATAGTAGAATCAAAAGAAAAAATGCGAAAGGAAGAGGAATCTCCTCCTGAAAGAGAACTGCTAGAAAAACAAGAGTTAAAATCACTCCAAAATAAAGTAATAGTACTCCCCCACAAACAATTGCCCCAATCATCTTTTTTTTCATTTTCATCACCTACCTCTAAAATAAGTATACTACAAAAAAAAGATATTAGAAAAATATCTTTTTTATTAACGAGTATTTCGTCTTTCCTCTTCATCTTCATCAGGAAGAGAAGAAATATAATCATCCATCATATCTGTAACTTCATTACCATAAGTAACTTTCTTACCAGCACGACTCATAGAACTAGAAACCTTTCCAGCAAGTAAAGCAGCAGAAGCAGCACATACAATAGTAGAAGCCATATCACTAGGTAAATAACTTAATCCTACCATAGGCATAGCATAAACTCCTTGAAGGCCATCTGCTAGATTCGTTACATCAACCATAGCTTGATTCATATCAGCAATCGCACTAGGATGAGAAACAATATATTGCATAGACTCCTCAACAGCCGTTAAATCAAATTGAGGATGAGTAGAAGCATACTGTCTTAAGATTGGTAAACAACTACTAACAACACTCTCTAGTGTAGACTGAGCATCCGTACTGATTTGAGCAATACGTTCAAGAGCCTCTGCTTGAGTAATAAGTCCTTGAGCATAATCAGAAGTAACAGCCCCGATTTGATTATTAACATCGATATTAAATTGATTGTAAGCAGCATGTCCAGCACGATCTGCCGCATGATAAGCATTGTTGAAAGTCCAATTTGTAGTATCTAAGTGAGCTCTTTCTCTAACATTTGCATGATTTAAAATATCTTGTTGAGCTTGAGCTTCCATTCCTTCTTGGAAAGTACCACGTTTATCAGAAATATCTTGAGCAGTCTTATGAACATAATTAACCGTAGCTTGATTATGAGCATTTACAGTATTTGCCTGAGCTTGTTGATCATCGATAATCTTTTGAGATTCAATTTGATGAACTCTAACAGCATTTACAGCACTGATAGCAGCAGAAGTAACGGCAACTGTTGTGAATAAATCACGAATAAATGGATCATCACGGTAATCAAATTGTTCAGCAATAGGAGAATAATATTTACTTCCTACACTTCTCTTACCAGCTAAACTTCCGCGAATATCCGTATTCTTGTAATAACAACTTTCAAGTCCCATAAAGTTCTCAACAATAGCCTCATCATTACCTTGAGCAAGAGCAGTATTTAAAGAAGAACCAAATTGACCTAATTGATGTTGTAACTCATTATCAAAATCATTTGTCTTACCAAAACGCAATCCAACATAACTTAATTTAGTAGAAACGGCTTTAAAGTCTTCTTCTAATCCATGAACACCACTAGATAATAAATTATTAGCCTGTCTACGATTATCTAGAATAGAACGAACATGTTGAGCAGCTTGATGCATCAATACTTGTCTTTGATTTTCTAACGTTCCTCTATGAGAACCATTTTTAGCAATTTTTTCTTCTAAAGCTCGAACTTGTCCCATAATAGTAAATAATGCCGTGTAATCCTTTTGAATTTGCTCATTTAGTTTTGCAACTTTACTAAGTCCAAATTGTCTTAAACGATCAAGAATCAAAGGATTAATTTGATTATTCATATCCGTTTTTAACTGACTTCCCTTATACTCTTCAAATAAGACATCTAATTCTTCTTCACTAAGATTAGCAAGACGTTCTTGAAGAGTCTCCATCGCATCTTTTGCTCTATGAGAAGTCATAATTTTACCACATGCTTTACGGAATAATCCAACACCCGCTTTAATAGTAGCAGGTACAGCATGAACAATATTATAAGCATAATTTCCACTATGTAATTCATCACGGAAACTCTTAGAAATTCTTAAATTACTTGCCATATAGCGTTTAGAATCTTTTGCACGAATATCAAGACCATCCGTAAGTTTATCAAGAATAGATTCTACATGAGGTCTTGGTTTTGATTGATCCATTTTCTTCAAACGAACATCTTGATAACGAACAACCATTTTTGGATTTTTATTCATTTTCGCAATACTATGAATGACTTGTTCCGTATCAGGACTAATCTTGTGACAAGGAACACCTTGTATCATAGTAGGATTTTCAAGAGCTTGAATTCCAAAACGTTTTAAAATATCATCTGGAGCATAAACTTGATTATTATCATTTAAATCACGATATAACAAGATAACTTCTACATTTTCTGGATCAACAGGTGGTACAGGAGGAACCGGTGGCACTGGTGGAATGGGATCTGGTTGAGGTTGTGGGACAGGTGGAACCGGTGGCACTGGTGGGATAGGATCTGGTTGTGGAGTTGGTGGGATTGGCTCCTTACCCTTGTCAAAAGAAATATCTCTAAATTCTACGAAATATGGAGAAACATCATTATCTTGATGGTTCACAATATCCTGAACATCAAGTGGATCAATCTCATATCCCGCAACACCTTCTAGTCGAACTTCTTCTCCTAAAGGTTCACAATCAAAACGATCAAAGACAGGTTTACGAGCATAGAATCTTCCCGCATGATCAGTATCACGGAAAATCACAATTCGATCTTGGACATCACGATTCTCATCTGGAGTAACAGGAGGAATTTCCTCTCTCTCCTTTCCTAGATGAACATCACGATATTCTACAAAATATGGAGAATAATCATTTTCTTGATTACGAACAATGTCTTGAACATCAAGTGGATCAATCTCATATCCCGCAACACCTTCTAGTCGAACTTCTTCTCCTAAAGGTTCACAATCAAAACGATCAAAGACAGGTTTACGAGCATAATATCTACCCTCTTGATCAGCATCACGGAAAATCACAATACGATCTCGTACTTGACTAGATTCCATATTCTCCGTTACCGTTGGAGGTGTAGGTTGTTTTTCATTTTGAGGACCAAAGATATGTCCATAATAGTCTCTTAAGAAAGCAACATATTCTTCATCCGTTTCATATGGATTTCGATCTCTTGGTTTTTTAAATTGAGTACCAGGAATATAATCTTCTCCCTCATCATCTGCATAAGAATAGGACTCTGTAGCTTCCTCTTCTTCTACTTCTGTACCCGTTGGAGTTTGATCCTCACTAGAAACAGGTACTTCATCAACAATAGGAGTATTACCATCCGTAGAAACAGGGGTTTCATTACCACTAGGAGTATCGGTTCCGCTAGAAGCAGGGGCATCATTTGCTCCTTGTGTATCCACTCCACTAGGAGTAGGAGCAATATCAATAATTGGACGATTACCATCGCTAGGTACAAGCGTACCTGGAGGATGATAAACAGCAGGCATAACTTCTTCTCCTAAACGAGGAGGAAGTCCATCCTCTCGGTTCATAACCTCATCTGGATTCTTTTGCATGACTTTTGGAGGCTCATTTACTCTCTCTACAACAGCTTCTCTATGTACAACACGATAAGGAGAATACGTATTACTTGCATTTTCTTCAATTTCGTGAACATCTTCAGGATGAATTTCCTGACAAACCGTTCCTTCTATACGAACTTCTGGTCCAATAGGTTCCATATCAAAACGATCAAAGACAGGTTTACGAGCATAAAAATGTTCATCAGCATCAAAAATAGTAATAAGTTCCTCTACCGTAGATAATTGATCTTGGTAAGGAATTACTTCAGAAGCAACTTCTTCTTTGGTAATTGGTTCAATAGTTGCATTTTGATACGTAATTTGATAAGGAGAATAATCATTATTAGCATTTTGAATAATATCTAAAAGATCACTAACAGAAACTTCATAACAAACAGTACCTTGAATACGAACAGCCTCTCCTACTGGTTCAATATCAAAACGCTCAAAAGCAGGAGAACGTAGATAGACTTTGCTTGGTTCCTTTTCATCACGGAATACGGTAAATAATTCATTAGTATCTTCGCTTGCCATAGATTCTGGAGAAGGTACAACTTCTTCTTGCTCTACTGGAGCATCAGGAGAAACAACTTCTTCTGCAGTACTTTCTTCTCTAGTAGGAACATCCCCTTCTACTTCTACAGTTGGAGCCTCTTCTGCAGGTACAGCATCTCTTTGTCTTTCCATAACTTCAACCATATCTTTTGGAGCATCCCCTGGAGTATAAGAAGCCATAGAATCTTTAGGAGAAACAATTCTCTCAGGAAGTTTAGTTGCATTCTCACGAATTTGCTCTAAACTATTTTTCTTAACAATTAAGACTCTCTTTTTACCATTTAATTTAACTTCAGTCTCTAATCCATATAAAGCTTCTACTAAACTTAATACTGATTTCTCTTCATTTTCCTTTTTCATTTGTGCAAGTTCTTGGAAAATCTGACTACGAATTTCTTTTACTCTTTGTTTTTCTTCAGGAGTTCTCTCCTTAGAAGGAATGGCAAATAACTCTCCAAATCCCTTTTGTTCAAAAATAGCCTTTAATAAATTACGACTCTTAAAATTACTCATCAATTCTTGATATTCTTGCATAGAAATACCAAGTGCTTTCGCCATCTCTAAATCTTTACGAATTTGTTTTTCTCTTTTCGCAAGATTCTTTAATTCTTCTAATTCTTTTTCTACTTCTTCTCTTAAGGATAAAGATTCTTGATCTTCAGCAAGTTTCTCATGAGCAATCTCTTGCATTTTACCTTCTTCTACACCCTCTTGAACAGTTTGTGCTTCATCAGTAGTAATAGATTTAATTCGATCATAAGAATCCATATATTGTTTCATCTTAAGAGAAATATCTTCTTGTAATGCCTTAATTTGCTCTCCTATTTTAGCAAGAGCCTCTTCTGCATCAGAATAATCTCTAAAAGAATCTTCTAAAATATCATCTAAAGTATCAGAAATATCTGTAATTTTATCAGATAATTCTGCAAGTTTCATAGGATCATCAGTATGAACAACTTGATCACGTAATGCAACTAATTCTTGATACCCATCTTGTACCTTCTTCTTAGCAGTCTCTGCTTCTTCATAAGCTTTTCTCTCTTCATCTGTTAACTTAGTTTTAGAAACACGATAAACAACAAAATCAGTTGACTGCGTATCACTAATACCTAAATCATCGTCAGCACCTTCATATCCAATTTCTAAAGATTCGCTATCTTGAATATCCACACCAGCTTGTTGTGCTTCTTCCAAAATTCTTTGTCTTTGTTGTTCAGGAGTCATAGGAATTCCATCTAAAATCATATTTCCATGATAAACTTCTTCTCGGTCAACACGATAAGGAACATGATCAACAAAGTGATGAGTAACAACAAAATGAGACATTTGTGTTTCACTTAAACCATAATTATCTGTAGCACCTTCATATCCAATGGTATATTCTTGGTCTTCTAAAACAGGAACTCCAGCATCTCTCATCATTTGAAAAATAGCATTTCTTTGAGCTACTTCATCCATATGTCCATCAAGAATCAAATCTCCCTCAAAGACACGTTCTTGTCTTTCTTCATCATATACTACTATATTTTCATTATTCATAACATCACCACCAATTATCTGCTTTCCCTATCAAACTGAGCCAAAACTTCACTAACCATTTGAAGTTCTCTCTCATCCGTAATATCTTCTAATGTAATACGATTCGCAAAAGGACGAATTGCAGAAACGTAAATATTTTTACGACCATTAGAAGCAACAGAATGATCAGTATATCCAACATAAGATTTCATAGTATCTTCCGAATCAAAGGTAAACAACACATCACAATCTACCATTTTCCCATCTTTTTCTACCTGAATCTTTTCATTATCTAAGTCAAAATCCATCTCAAAAAACCTCCACTCATGTTCATACTATTATACGATACAATTCTATCATTTCCAATAAAAAAAGTCAACGAACATGACTCTTTTTAACTTTGAATTTCAATCTCTAAAGAATCCCCTTTTTTCACTTTGTCAGAATCCTTTACCCGAATGGTATAAATAACATTTTCTTTTTCTGTTTTACTAAACTTTTCTCCCTCAATAACACTCTTTTTAGAGTCAGTCATCAAGTTTTCTGCCTCATCATCTTTAACAACCTCAATAGAAGCATCAGAATCATTTGTAAGAATAAGACGATATTGAGCCCCATTAGGATTAATCTTATTTTTACGATAATTCGTAACTTTTAAAGTATATTCTTTTCCAACCAAAGAAGCCAAATCAACACTTAAAGAATTTCTAGTATTCTCATCTAAAATAGAAAATACAATATTACTATTCTTTTCTTTTGCCTCTTCTCCCTTAACATAAACCATAATTCCTAGTAAAACAACTAAGACAAGAAGAACTCCAAAAGCAGTATATAAAAACCGGTAAGAAGCAACAAATCTACGGAAACGAGTTCCAAAACTCTCTTCTACAGGCAAAACGCTTTTCTTTTCCACTGGTTTTTTCGCACGATGAGTAACCTTTTTCTTTACTGTCTTTTTAGACTCTGCACTAGCAGTCTTCTTTTCATTTTTTTTCTTCTCTTCTACTTTCTTTTCCATATATATCCTCCATCTATTTTTCTAATCTATTTTGAATCGTTTCTCTCAATTTTTCAATAGAATCTTTTTCTTCTGTAGTCAAACTAGATTCCAATACAGAAGAAGTTAAATCCTCTTCTATTTTAGCACCTTTTGTAACTTTAGATTCCAGTAAAAGATTTCCTTGTAAAGTAACCACTCTATCCTTCATCTCTTTAAAAATAAGATTTCCTTCTCTTACATATTGATTTTTCTGATAATCTTTATTCTTCATCGTATAAGTAACATCGTATTTTGTATCCTCTAATTCCAAAGTCATAACAAACATTAAATTATCTCGATCTTTTTCTAATTTAATCGTTCCAACTTCTTTCTCATATTGATTATAAACAGTAATATCCATCTTCTTTTGAGTAGATTGCACATTGGCACGATACTTTAATTCATTATTAACAGAATAATAGAACAAACCATCTTCAAAATCGCCCTCATAGGTATAAATTTCTTTTTGATCATCCTTCAAATAAATAACTTCATACTTAAGAGGTTGAAAGAAGAATTTAGAAAGATAAATATTAATCGTATAACTTTCATTACTCTTTAAATATTTCTTCTTCTCATCTACTTTTAACTCTTGAAGATTAGGAAATGCTAAAGAAAGAATTTGACTAGCTCTTTGATCACTCTTTAAGTCTTTTAAAATACTTTTCAATAACGCTTTATATCGTTTATCGGTAATTCGAAAAGATACTTGTCCAACAGATTGAGTCTCATTCCCAATCAAAGTCTCAACATCATATCCTTTTAAATCTTCTTCTCCTACATTTTTCTTAATAGAATCTCTTATAAATTGAGATAAATATGTAAGATTATCTCCCGTATCACTTTCTTCTCCAAAAGATTCAAAATAATTATTGCTACCATCATTTACATAATTCTGCAAGATTCCATTCACAAAATAATATTCTGTCGAATTATCAAGCAAATATTTACCTGCAAAAATTTCTTCTTCCCCTATTTTTTCATTTAGTTCAAGATATGCCTTTTCATTTTCTCTATCATGTTGAAAACGAAAAGTTGTATCCATATTACTAAGATTTTTTAAGAGTTGATTTTTCTTAAAATAAGTAGAATCACTTGCACTCTTATTTTGATAATCTTCACTAGAAAGATCCATATCAAAAGTTCCCTCTATCGTAAAAGTATCTCCCAACTGGTAACGAGAAGAAATCTGAAAAATCTCTTCTGTTTTATCAAAGACTTGATCCACCAGTAATCCAAAAGCATATTGCTTTTTAGAAATCTTAGAATAATATAGACCAAATAAAATAAGGGATACCGCAAAAGAAATTAAGAGAACAAAAAATAAAAATTTAAAAAAACCTTTTATAAACTTTTTCATACCCACTAATCATTCACACCCTACGATTCCATTATATCAAAAAAGAGGTAGATGTCAAACTACCTCTCAATCTTTTTATTTTTTAGAATTGGCAAGCAAAGCAAGTTTTCCCGATAGTTGATAAGACTTATTTGCAGTAGAATTTTCTGTTTTTTTATAAGTTGCACTAATCTTTGCCGTAGTCTCTTCCCCCGGTTCTAGAATCTTACCACTGATATCAGAAATTTGAATAGAAATAGGAGCAATAGATTTTAAAACCTCTGGGTCTTGATAATCAGGGCTTGCAAATAAATCAACAATCGATGCTTCTACAGTCCCTGCATTTAAAATAGTTACTTCATAATCAACCTCATCGTGATCTTCATAAAAAGAAAAATTCATATCCAAAACTTTTCCAGATTCATCAATCTCAAAACTACCCTTTGGTTCTTTCGTACCACCTTTAATAGAGGTTAACATTCTAACGCTACTAAAACGAACATCAAAGACTTCCTCTTCTCCACGATACCCTTCAAGTCGCATAGAAAGTGCCATAAAACCAATTCCCATACAAATAATGGTAATACATAAAATCACAATAATGACATTTTTAAAATTTTTCTTCACGAAGCATCGCACTCCCCTTTTTTCCATAAATCAATAGAACCAGAATAACAATAAGAATAAGTATTTCCCTTCTCCTGAAATTCTAAATAAGCATATACTTTACCCTCTTCTACATAGTACCAACTATTTTGGGTAGGATAGTAAGTAGCAGTCTCTTCTGCTGGGATATTAGAAAGATAAAGTTCCCCTTCTCCCTTTTTTAAAGAGGTAATAGACTCCTCTAAAACATACTTCTCAATTCTTTGGTAAATATGATTCGCATACTCTTTAGCACGCTCCCAATCCAAAGGAGCAGACTGACTCGCATACGTTCGAACCATTTCTTTCGAATAAAAATCAAAACCAAGTAAAATGCTAGATAAAGAATCCTCATCAATTCCAAGACTTTGAGCCCTCTCTTCTAAAGCAAAAGAATCTTCCATAATAGAATCCGATAAACTATATTTCAAACATCTACTCTTCCAAGCATCTAAGAAAGAAGTAGCAAAGGAATCCGTTGCATGGAAAATAACAACAGAAGAAGTACTTTGATAGACTCCATTTTGAATAAGAAGAGGAAATACCAAATCAAGAGCATCCTCTATTGAATGATTCTCTATATTTTTATTATATAAAATCGTAGAAGTCTTGTCAAAAAAGAATAAATGATAAATATTACCTTTCGAGTTAATAAGAAAAGCAAGATCAAACTGAGAATCAATCGAAACTTCTATCATATTTTGATAGTCTTTCGCAGAAACAAAAGAATCACTAGATCCTAAACTCTTTCGATATTCCGGAATCACTTCATAAAATAAATAGAATATTAAGACTCCAAAAATAACCAAGACTTCTAAACAAATAAGAATCTTTTTCTGCATAAGACTTACTCCACCGCAAACTTAGGAGCTAAAGTAAGTTGAATCGATAACCCCTCAGTTATCTCAGAACCAGGAGCTACAGACTGAGAAGTAACATATCCAACCCCATCTAACTCTACTTGAATTCCTAACTGTCCTAATAAATCTTTCGCATCTTTAGAAGATAATCCCACAACATCAGGAACTCGAATAGAAGAATCATTGGTAATCAAATAAATCGTATCATTCGTAGGAATAACAGATCCATAACTAGGAGTTTGTTTAATCACTTTACTTCCTTCTCCCAATACAACATAATGAAGTCCCAAAGAATCCAAAGAAGTCTTTACCGTATCCAATTTCTTATTCACAAAACTAGGTACTTTATAATCTGCAATCGCAATCGTAGGAGATTGGGTATCACTATTTCCATAATATTTAGAAATATTTTTAACAATTTCCTTAATCGCATTACTAATAGGTTTCTGACTACCAGCAGTAGGTCTTTTTACAGAAGCATAGATAATGACTTGAGGATTACTCTTCGGATAAATGCCCGAAAAAGAAGAAATAATATCAGCTTCTCCGTCTAAGTAACCTCCACCATTCTCATTCGCAATCTGTGCCGTACCAGTCTTACCAATTAATTCTCCCCCATCAATTCGGTATCCACTACCAGTATTTCCATAACCATTTACCGTATCATCCATTAATTGAATCATTTTTTGAACCGTTTGCGTAGAAGCAACTCTTTCAATTTCAGTACGTTTATTTTCTAAAACAACTTCTCCTGTTTCAGGATCCACAATCTTTTGAACCAAATAAGGTTCCAGTAACATCCCATCATTTGTAAGAGCAGTCATTGCTTTCGCATTTTGAATAGGAGTTGTTAAAATACCCTGTCCAAATCCTGCATTAAAGATTTCCGTTTCATATTTAAAATTAAGACTACCCTTATTCTCATTAGGAAGTTCAATTCCCGTCTTTTTTCCAAAACCAAGTCTTCTAAAATATTGTCTTAATAACGTACTATTTAAATGACGATCAATAATATTAATAACACCAACGTTACTACTAAGGGCATATCCTCTATCAAAAGAAATAACACCCCATCCATTACGATTCCAGTCACCAATCACAGTACCATCACTTGTCTCATACGTACCAGATTTATAAGTTTCTGATCCATCATAAACCCCATTTTCCATCGCAGCCATATAAGTAAAGGTTTTCATCGTACTACCAGGTTCATAAGGAGACTGACAAAAAATATCCAAATAATTCGAAATATTACGAAGATTAGGATCAAAACTAGGATCCGATGCCGTTGCTAAAACAGCCCCAGTCTTGGCATCCAAAATAGTAATCGTAAACCATTCCCATTGATAATTCTTCCGAGAATCATTAATGGCTTGCTCAACAAAAAATTGAATGCTAGAATCAATCGTTAAAGTAATATCTTTTCCTTGCGTAGCAGGTCTTGTAATAGCAGGAGTATCTGGAATTCGATATCCCTTTAAGTCCTTTTGATACTCAAAAGAACCATCTTCACCCTTTAAAACAGAATCATATTGTTTCTCAATTCCCATTTCTCCTTGAATAGAACCATCTTCTTCAGATGATTTTGCATATCCAAGAACATAAGAAGCAAATTGTCCTTTCGGATAATACCGTTTATAACTTTCAATAAAATCAAGTCCTGGTAAATTTAAATCTTCAATTTTCTTTTTGGTAATTTCATTTAGCCCTTTTCCCTTAGAACCAAACTCTGTTTGATAAAGTCCCTCTTTTTGAAGATAAGTAAGAACTTCTTCTTTCTCCATTCCAAGGATAGGAGCAAGTTTTTCTGCTGTCTTTTCCTTATCGACAACATGTTGTGGTTTCTTCTCATTCGTAGTACGTTTCGGATCCAAATAAGCAATTAACTTATAAGAAGAAACATTTTGTGCCAAAACATCTCCATCAGCTGCATAAATATTTCCTCTTTGCGCTTGAATAATTTCTTTTCTAGTCGTACGTTTACTAGCAAGTTCTTTTAAAGAAACCCCATCAATTTTAGGAGAAAGTCCAAGTTGTACCACCCTTCCAATCATAAGACAAAATAAAAGAAGAGAACCAAAAATAAACAACTTAGAATATTGTATTGTATTTTTTCTCTTCTTTTTCTTTTTCAAATTAACCACGTCCTAATCGTTTAACGATCTTCTTCAACTGTCTTAATATTACTATTATTATAACTCAATCCTTGTTCTTCCGCAACCTCTTGTATCTTAGTTAAAGAAGCAAGTTCATCTATCGCCATAGCCAAAGACTCATTCGTTTTCTTTTGTGCATCAATTGCCTTCTTTTGTTTTTCCACTTCAAAATTAACCTTTGCTAAAGTAGCTTTTGAAAAAACAACCGTAACAGGGGCAATGACCAATAGTAAAAGAGCAAATGTATATAATAGTCTCTCAAATTTAGATGTCTTAGAGACCTTTTTCTTTTGATTTCTTTTTTTCATAAATCCTCCTATTTTATTCTTTCAATCACACGTAGTTTAGCACTTCTAGCTCTAGGATTTTGAAGAAGTTCTTCCTCTCCTGGAACAATGGCTTTCTGCGTAACCAAACGAAAATCCGGTAAATATTGAACAGGGACATTAGGCATTCCCTTCCATTTAGGATCTTCCTCACATTTTTCTTTAAAGAATTTCTTAACAATTCTATCTTCTAAAGAATGAAAAGTAATTACAGAACATCTTCCCCCTACTCGAAGCATACTAAGAGCTTGCTCCAAAGCAGGTTCCAAGACATCTAACTCATGATTTACTTCAATTCGAATTGCTTGAAATATCTGTCTTGCAGGATGTTTATCTATACGAAACTTCATAGGAACCGCACTCTTAATGACCTCTACAAGTTCAAGAGTAGATTCAATCGGTTTCAAAGATCGATACTCTACAATCTTTTTTGCAATGTTATTTGCAAATTTATCTTCACCATATTGAAAGAAAATTCTTGCTAAATCCTCTTTCGAATATTCATTAACAACTTCATAAGCAGATAATTTTTGACTTCGATCCATTCTCATATCAAGCATCGCATCATGATGATAAGAAAAACCTCTATCATCTTGATCTAATTGAGGAGATGAGACTCCAAGGTCAAATAAAAAACCATCTACGGAAGAAACACCACGTTTTTCTAATTCTTCTTTCAAATGGACAAAATTACTGGGGATGATAGTGAAGTTAGTACCGACCTTCGAAAGTCGATCGGTACTATGCCGAATTGCTTCACTATCCTGGTCAAAGGCGAATAAATACCCCTTATCTATTCTCTCCAAGATGTTACTACTATGTCCACCATAGCCTAAAGTTGCATCTACAATTACACTATTTTCATTTAAATTTAGGGAGGAAATAGTCTCATTTAGTAGAACGCTAATATGCTTTTCCATCATAGATTCACACTTTCATTAAATAAATTTTCGGCTATGTCTGACATATTGTCCTGAGTAGAACGGAAGAAAGCATCCCAATCAGTCTGACTCCATATTTCTAGTCGATCCCCCGTACCAATCACAACACACTCTTTTTCCAAATGTGCATATTGAATTAACGGAGTAGAAATATTAATACGTCCTTGCTTATCTAGTTCTACACCGGTAGCACCTGACATAAAGAAGCGATTAAAATTTCTCGCATCTTTTTTAGTGAAAGGTAATGAATTCAGTTTTTGACAAATCTCATTCCAATTGGCGTTCGAATAAACAAAAAGGCAATTTTCAATTCCACGAGTAACTACAAACTCTTCTCCTAATTCCTCACGGAATTTAGCAGGAATAATAATTCGTCCTTTCTCGTCAATGGTATGATGATATTCTCCAATAAACATTTTCATCCCCCACTTTTCACCACAATCAACCACTACTTACTATTATACTACCCAAAAACAAGAAAAAAGTAAAGACTTCCCCTACCACTTTTAAAGAACTTTTACACATATTGACAATAAAAAAAAAGAAGTTATATTAAACTTCTTCTCGTAAAAGCATCGATTCCCTTATCCAAGTAAACATCAATAACCCCTTTATTCACAATCTTCACAAATCCAAGACCACTAATAACCAAATCTTCATCATATTTGATAGAATAAGTAACTTTATTTTTATCTTTTAACTCTTGATTATGAAATAAATTTAAGAGTCTTTTTACTTTAATCTCATTAGAAAGGAATAATGTAAAACTATTTCTTTCCCCCTCCACATAATCAATTCTAAGAAAATCTTCTATCACAAGAGACTGATTCTTCTTTAATTGATAAGTTCTAGGTTTAATCTCTGTCTTAGGAGAAATTCTTTTCATAGTCTTTAAATCAACATGATTCAAAATAGAACCATTATCCACAAGACCAGGAGTATCAATTAATGTTAAATAATCATTAATCTCAATATTAACAGTACTTAACGTTGTAGAAGGCAAAGGACTCATCGTTAACTCTTGTGTCTTATCCGAATAATTCTTAATAAGTTTATTAATCAAACTACTCTTTCCGGCATTCGTATGCCCAACAACATATACATTTTTACTCGTTTGAAAATACTTAATTCTCTTTAATAAATAATCAATATTGTAGTTCTTTGCAGTACTAATCACAATAATCTCTTCAAAATGAATATTTAATTTTTCAAAATAAGCCTTTAATTTTTCCTCTTTAACAGATTTTGGTAAAACATCTATTTTATTTAAAACCAAAATCATCTTATTAGGAATAATCGTACGAATTTGTTCAATATTCTTCTCTAAATTAATTAAATCCGTAATATATAAAACCAAATCTTTTGTTTTTCCAACATCTTTTAAAATATCAATATATTCATCATTTGATTTTGTCACAACTTGATATTCTCCATAATTTTTCATACGAAAACATCTTTGACAAATATCATTTTCTAAATTCGTAGTATATCCTTCCTGCAGGACATTCTCATCTTGTAAAAGGACTCCGCACCCCTGACATCGTTTCTCACTACTCATAATATTTCCCTCTCTCAAAAACTCCTCTTTTTTGATAATGTTTAATAATTTTTTTCTCTAATTCCCGGTTAATCCCCGTAATCTTTAAATCTTTTTCTGCCATAGGATCTACCAAAACAGTCATAATATGAAAACGATTCCCCGCTAAGATATCCGTAACCATTTGATCTCCTATCAGACACATTTCATTTTTCTTTAAATGATAAAACTTACGGATCTTACGTAATCCTATAGTAGAAGGTTTCATACTAAAAGATACTCCACCAATTCCTAAATCTTCTAAATAAGGACGAATCCTACCCTTTGTATTATTAGAACAAATAAGAACAAGAAACTCTTCTTTTAAATCAAAAATAAGTTGTCTTACTTTCCTAGGACACTTTTTATGATCAATAGACCCAAGTGTATTATCTAAGTCAAAAACAAGGCAAGTAATGCCAAGTTCCTTAAGACGAGCATATGGAATATCAAAAATACTCGCTTGATAAATTTTCGGTTTAAAATAATTCATAAAAACCTCACATAGTATTATATAGCAAAAGAAAGAATTTGTCTAATAATGGATTCTTTCTTTTTGACTTAAGACAAAATCTTGATTAGGAGCAGGCAATATAGTATGACAGAATTCACACTCTCTCTTTTGTTTTTCTGCTCCACAATTTGGACAATTACCTTCTACCTCTAAATTCTTCACAAAAACCAAATGATACTTACAACTCATAGGGCTATCTTGATTTCCTTGAAGAATCTTTTCTGTGTTTGCATCAATCACATAATCATAAAAAGAAACAAATAAGTAAACATCTACGATAATTTTGCCATCTTCTTCTCGTATTCTTTGAATATTCGAAAATATTTTTTCAAAGTCATGCATAACATTTTTACCATTTTTCATCTTCAAGACTTCCAAGTCAGATTGATAAGATTGAAATAACTCATCAGAACATAATTTTTCTAACTTGTCATAATCAAAATTCATCCAAGCTTCCTGGATAGATACAAAAATAGAGAAAAATTGATCGAGTAAGTCTTGTTTCGTCATATTAGGGAAATACTTCTTAAAGATTTCCAATCCCTCATAAAATTCGCTCTTATGACTCTCATAAGTCTCTTCTTGTTTTTCATTACTTGCAAAAGGAATATGTCGAAAAACGCTTCGACTCGTAATCGTTTTTTCGGTATCATTAGAAAAATGAGTCCTCTTTTTCGATTTCGCAACGATAACAAAAAGTAAGATAAGGAAAAAAGCAATGCAGAAAAAGACTTCAAATAAATAATAATCTGCACTATATTCCGTATCGCCAGAGGAAAAATCATAGAAGGTTCCGCCACTACTACTTCCTCCAAAGCCACCATAGCTACCGCCATCGAATCCGCCAAATCCTCCTCCGCCATAACTATTATCCCATCCAGAGTCAGCAGAAACAGGGACAAAGGAGAAAAGGAAGAAAAAAGAGACAAACGCTAGAAAAATCACACCACACTTTTTCATAAACTACCAATCCATTTCTTGAATAATATAATCATAATTTGCTAAATCGTATACCCTACCACAATTAGGACAAATACCATCTCCATAAACATCAATCGTAGTACCGCAACCAAGACATCTTGGAACGTCTACGGAAGAAGAATCAAGTCTTTTCCGAAAAACCATCTTAGTAGGAAACTCCCTTCGAGAAAAGGCATCTCCAGAGACTACTTGATTAGAAACAGTAGATAAACAATAAACAATCGCACGAACCATCACAGAAGCTTCTACTTCCAAATAAGATTGTTTCGTAGAATGTTTTAACACATAAGAAGAAATATTTACCTGTTCAAAAACAACTCTTTCCTTCTTTTTTTGATAACGTTCTAATTTTTCACAAACCTTTTGATAAAGACTAGGATCCATAAAATGTTGAACATGTTCCACCTGCATCATCGTAATCGCATTAAAAATCTTTTTTACCATTAAATTTGCCTTAGAAACAAATTTCTCTTCTTCAAAATTAACATCATCACTCATAAACACTACTCCTAATTATTAACTCTTTGTTGTACCAAGGTAGTACAACCTGTAATTTTTTTAATAGGATACCCATTTTCCTTACAATAACGAATAATTCTTCTTAAAGCATCCCTAGTATAAGGTTTAATATCATGCATCAAAACCATATTCACTCTATCTTTTCTAAGAGAATGAACAACATTGGAATAAACTTCATTAGGATCTGTTGTTTCTCCGGCATCTCCAGAACTAATATTCCAATCATAATAACGATATCCTTGATGAACAACCTCACGAGTAAGTCTTGACATAATCCCAGAAGAATAACGACGACTAATCGTATTACTAGAACCACCCGGAAAACGAATCACCATAGATTTTTCACCGGTAATTCGTAAAACTCTGTCACTTACCTGATTTAAATCATCGAAATAAGCATCATCAGATGCATAGACAGTAGCATAATTATGAGAAGAAGTATGAAGTCCAACTGTATGTCCTTCTAAGTATTCTCTCTCAATTAAAGCATCAGGACCACTATTGGTAACAAAGAAAGTTGCCTCGACCCCTTCTTCTTTTAAAATATCTAAAATAACATCCGTAGTTCCTTCTTTAGGACCATCATCAAAAGTAAGATAAACTACACCATTCGTATCATGATGACTGACTCTAACCTTTCTGTTAGCAATCCCTTCATTTCCCGCTTGATCAGAAACTTTATAAGAAATGTCATAATCCCCAACCAAACTAGTATCAACACTTCCCAAAACTTCTAC
Organism: uncultured Bacilli bacterium; assembly: GCA_947632595.1. Lineage (GTDB taxonomy): Bacteria > Bacillota_I > Bacilli_A > RF39 > UBA660 > UBA3789. Next base: position 17,605 of record CANRPY010000017.1, read on the forward strand.
CTGTTTTGTTAAATCTTGATCACAATTATCTATTGCTTGATATCCAGGGTCTTTATAGACATCATTCGTACATAATTCTACAACAGAGTCTCCCTTTAAAGTAACAACCGGTTTTTCATGATCTTCATAAAGAAGTTTTTTTGTAACCTTACTTTCATTTCCACTACTATCTTTTACAGAATACACAACTTGATTTCCATGAATAGAGCCATGAACTTTAGAAGTAAGATCTCCATCATAATTATCATCCGCTTGAACAGGTTCTAATTGATACTTTTTCCCAGGACAAACATAAATATCCTTAGAATCCATATGAATCTTTGGCTTTTTAGAGTCCACTACCTCTATTTTTCTCACAATCTTCTTAGAAAAGAATCCCTCTCCTACTTGGTAAGAAATCGAATACTTTCCAAGTTTTTTTGAATTCACTTTTCCCACAACAAGAACATCTTCTGTAACATCTTTTCCTAAGTGAGTTGCACGATACCCAAACTCTTGATAAGAATCCTGATATTCTAAAACAATGTTTTCTCCACCTACCAAAGCAATTTCAGGAACCATGACAACATGAAGAAAGAAAACAAGGAAGAAAAAGAGAAGTAAAGTAAAAGAATACCATAAAAAATTTCTAGTAAAACCAAATTTTAATAAAATATTTCTCATAATACATTCTCTCCAAACATATTATAAAAAATATTTTTTTATTTGTAAATTCTTAAAACTGATGATTCTTTAAAAATTCTCTTAATATTTTAGTAAGAGCTCTCTTCTCAATTCTAGAAACATAGCTTCTACTAATTCCTAATTTTTTCGCAATTCTTTTTTGCGTAAGAACTTCTTGATTTTCTAAACCATATCTCCATTCTAAAATTTCTCTTTCCCTAGGAGTCAAAACAGATAAATATTCTCGTAACAATTGAATATGATCTTGTAATTGTACTTTCTCCGAAAAATCCTCCTCTTCTACTTTTAAAACATCCAAAATCTCAATAGGATTCCCATCTTTATCATAACCAATCGCCTCATGAATAGATACATCATTTAAATATTTATTATTTTTTCGAAAATACATTAAAATCTCATTTTCTATACACCTAGCACAATAAGTCGTAATACGAACATGATGACTTGCTTGATAAGTATCAACTCCCTTAATAAGACCAATAGTACCGATACTAATTAAATCATCTCCTTCTCCTTCCCTTGTATCATACTTCTTCACAATATGAGCAACCAATCGTAAATTATGTTCAATCAATCGATTACGACTAACCGGATTCGTATCTTTATCAAGAATGCAAGCTTCCTCCTCTTCTCTACTAAGAGGCTCTAAAAAAGCATCAACAGAATAACTTCCCGTAAGAGCAAGTAAAGACCGAATCAGACTCAAAAAAAACATATAATCACCCAGTGAATTATATGTTTAAGAAAAATGTTTTATTTTCTTTTTTAAGAAGAGATACCCACTTTTTAAAAGATCAAAATTACTAACAAATGCATATGTACAAACTACAACAAGACTAAGTAAATTAGTAAGGAAATGATTATAGTAATAAAGAACAATTGCAAAAAGGAAAATCAAGGTACTCTTGATAAAAAATCCTTTTTGATAAGTAATGGTAACATACTTTTTAAGATCAAAATGACGATAAAGAAACATTGCAAGATAAGCAATCATAGTAGAAATACTAGCGGCATATAAACCAATTACCCGAATAAGGACAACATTAAAGACAATATTAATAATCGCACCCATAATCGTAGTAGATGCCACCTGTTTAGACATTTTCTTTGCTAAATAGATTTGACTATATAAGCAAATGGCTACATTGAATACCGTTCCTAAAATAAGAGGCGGAATATATAGATAAGCATCTTGGTAAGAAGAATGAATCATAATAGGAAAGACAAAAGGCATACAACTAATCATTCCCACTCCCAAAGCAACAAATAACTTCATAATCATATTCGCAATATCAGAGAAAAATTCATCTCGATCAGGACTATTAATATGAAGAGAAGCACTCTCACTCCAACTTAAATTAAAAATACCAGTCAAACTAGAAAGAATCGTTGGAAATTTATTACTAATCGCATAAATACCATTCGCTCCAGCCCCTAAAACAAAAGAAATAATACTTCGGTCACTGACATTCACAATCCACCAAGAAATTCCATTAGGAACAAGAGGAATCGAATAATGATACATCTCTTTTAATAACGAAAAATCTACAAGTCGAAAATGAATCTTAGAATAAAGCTTTAGTCGAAAAAATAAGTAGAAAGAACAAACAAAGTTGGCAAGAGCCATAGATAGAATCATACCATTTGCCTGCATTCCACAAAAACAAATCAAAATAATATTAGAAACAATCGTTGTAATACCCGTTAAAATACAACTAATCGAAAAATCAAGTGTCCGTCCAAGTCCTCTAGATATTTGTAAGAAGTTTCCAGATAAAACACAAACAAGAATGTCCACCCAAATAAGAAACCGAAAAGGAATGGATACAAAACTAGTAACAATAAAGTACAAAACGGAGAAAATCGTTAAACTAACTCCCAAAACCCAAAAATTATTACTAATGAGTTTCTCAATATTTTTCTCTTTTCCTCTAGAATCAATTAAATATCGAAAGATACTCATTTCTAGTTCCAAAGTAATAATAGGAACAAATAAAGTAACATAAGTTTGAATTAAATCAACTAACCCATACTCTTCTTTTACAAGATAAGATGTATATAAAGGCAAAAGAAAAAAAGAGATAAGTTGCGTACAAACTTTCCCAAAGAAAATAATAAAAGTTGTTTTTGCAAATTGCTTTTTTTTATTCATAGTAATCTCCTAACCTAACTCTCTTCTATTATACACCATGAGAAAAAAAAGAAAACCTAAAAAGAATATTTCTTCTCTTCCGTATCTCTTAAGTAAGGTTGAGAAACTTTATAAAAGCATTGGAAATAACGAGAAGCATCTATTTTTTCTTTTTTATCTTTTGAAAAAGTAGCATGTTTGGCATCATAAATTTTACCCATGCAAGAAAGCATAGTAAGAATATCTTCTCCTTTAGAAGGATTCGCATAGATTTCTTGATAAAGATCACAACAAAATTTACGAGAAAACATTGCTTTAGATAAACGTTTTAAAACAGTATTTCTTGATTCACGAGAACTACATTTTAAAAAATCGAGAGAACAAGAGAATCGATATGCTAAATCTTGAAATTCTTGATAAATATAAAAGTTACTAGTAAAAGATCGATTAGGACAAATTGTCGAATCAAGATATAAAGTATCTTTTTCTCTTCGAACTCCTCTCTTACGGCAAAGAACATCTTCTCCAACATTTTCCGCAACAACTTCTGATAATAATTGGAATCCCTTTTGAATCGCATCTGGATCCTTAGAAGAAGATTTTGCCAAAGTAGTAGATAAATAATCAAAATCTGGATCATTAGAAGATAAAAGTACATGACCTAATTCATGGAAAGTAGAAAGTTGTAAAGACTCTTGATCCGTAAGTTCTTTATAACATCCAGCATCTGGATTCATGGTAACCACCATACGATAAGTTAACCCATTATATTGTTTTCGATAAGGCATCTCCATAATTCTTAAAAGGCGAAGATGATTCATTTGTTCCAAAATATTAGAAAAATTATCCTTATCCGTAAACCCTAAAGAACATAAAGAAGCAAAATAATATTCTACATAACGAAAAAGTTCTTCCAGTTTTTCAAGTTCAGGAAGATAACTACTATCCATAGGATGCGTATTTCGATAATTTTCTAAAGAATCTTGATATAACTTTTGAAAGTGCTCACAAAAGTGAGGAAATATTCTCTCCGAATAATTCCCATATAAAAATCGATACATAGCCCTACCCCCAATAAGTAGCTATATTATATCATAAAATAACAAAAAAGTCACGAAAATTCGTGACTAACTTCTCTTTTCTCGGTTCATAACAGCTTGGTATGCTTCCTCAATATCATTAAAATAAATGGTCTCATCTTTTAATTTTTGATAGATTTCATTTCCTTTTCCAAGAATTAAAACCATATCCTTCTCTTCTGCCATATCAATTGCCTTTTGAATCGCTTCTCTACGATCTACAACAATTTCATAATTATCATGACTATCTTTTAATTCAGCAACAATATCTTGACAGATTTGATAAGGATCTTCACTTCTAGGATCTTCATAAGTAAAAATTGCATAACTTGCATTTTCAACAACAACGTTACCAACCTTCGGTCTTTTTAAATAATCCCTCTCTCCTGCCTGTCCAATCACCGCAATACTTCTTCGAATATCTAGGGTATGAACAAAATTTAATAATTTAGAAATTCCATTAGGAGTATGAGCATAATCAACCATTACATAATATGGTGTATTGGTATCTAATAATTCCAAACGTCCGCGAATCTTAATTTGAGAGATGAAAGGAAGAACATCTTGATAAGAAAATCCAAGGGCAAATACACATAAAAGCCCACAAGCAAGATTATAGACATTAAAGTCTCCCATTAAAGGACTAGAAACAGAAAATTCTTCTTTTTGATAAGAAAACTGAATATCTGTGTGATTCGGAAACAACTGAAAAGAAACAATTCTTAAATCATTATCCTCTCCCATTCCATAAGTAAGAACATGCCCTCTAGAAGCCTCTTTTGCCTGTTCAAAGTAAGGATCATCATGATTTAAAATACAATAACCATCTTCTTTTGTTTGACGAAATAACATAAGTTTAGAATTCAAATAATTTTCAAAACTACCATGAATATTCAAATGTTCAGAAGTAATATTGGTATAAGCACTAATATCATACTCCATTGCCTGTAATCTGCCTCTGAAAAAAGCCTCACTAGAAGCTTCCATAGAAGCATAAGAGCATCCATAATCAACAAATTCCTTTAAGTAACGATATAAATTATGGGCATCCGGTGTCGTATTCGGATTATCAAGAAGTTTGTCTCCATAACTTCTACCATTGGTTCCAATGTAACCACATTTTTCTTTACCAAGCAGTGTTTGAATAATCGTTGTTGTACTAGTTTTTCCATCTGTTCCCGTAACCCCAATCATTTTAAGTTTTTGATCAGGATAATCATAAAATCTCTGACATAAGTAAGGAAGCTCCTTATTGGTATCAAGAACATGAATCACAGGAACACTTTTTTCTCCTACCTCTCGACTAACAACAAGACAACTCGCTCCTCTTTGAATCGCATCATCTACGAAATCATGTCGATCAGCAGTAACACCCATAGTACAAATAAATAAGTCTCCTTCTTCCACTTCTCGAGAATTAATCTTAATATTTTTTACCAAAACATCCTCATGGCATTCCGGATACAACTCACTAAGTTTTTTCATACAATCACCCAAAAGACATTATACAGTAAAGGCACTTGAAATTAAAGGGTTTTTCTTGAAGCAAAACAAAATTTACGTTAAAATGATTATGGTGATAAGATGAGAACAATGATATTTGGAGCAGGCTCTGATCTTGGAGTACACATAGATGGAGCAAGCCTTGGACCAAAGCAACTACTAAATGATTTAAGTTCCTTTTATAAAGGAGAAAGCATGTTATTTCAACAAGACCCTAATATCATCAAAAGTAGAAACTTTGGAGATAGAAGAAAAAATGAATATGATGTAGAAAAATTTAATAGTGCCCTATATAAAGCAATTGTAGAAAAATCAAAAGAAGAATACTTTCCTATTTTAATTGGAGGGGACCACTCTGTTGCTATCGCATCTGCTCTAGCATCTGCAAAAGTAAATACTGATGTAGGAATCATATGGATTGATGCTCATACAGATTACAATACCTTTGAAACAACAATTACGGGAAACATTCATGGTCTTCCCCTAGCTGCTATAACCGGATATAAATGTAATGAATTGCGCTATTATCACGATGGAAAAGTCATTCAACCATCTCGTACCGTAATTATTGGCGCAAGAAGTATTGATGATGCAGAAAAAGATAATCTTCGATATGCAGGGGTTACCGTTTTCTCAACCCAAGATATTAAAGAAAAAGGTATTGATGCCATCATGGACGAAGCTTTTAAAATAGCAGGATATAAAACTAAAGGAATTCACGTAAGTTACGATATTGATGTAATAGACCCCTATGTAGCACCAGGTGTCTCTATTCCAGAATATGATGGAATTAGTGAAGAAGAAGCCATGAAAATCAATGAATATTTAGTCAAACACATGAAAGACATTTTATCCTTTGACTTAGTAGAATTTAACCCACTAAGAGATCAAGATAGAAGAACAGAACAAATTGCCCTAAACATTCTAACTCAAATCATTACTGCAAGTGAACAAAAGAAAAAATGGGAACAAAAAACATTTTATTAACTGTAGCAATACAGTTTTTTTTATAAAAAAAAGACTAGAAACTAGTCTTAGTAATTACGATTTCTAAGGAAAGAAGGAACTTCATAATCTCCTCCATCTCCCGTACCATCAGATGGATTTTCATCCACAAGATTTTCAGGTTGATAAGAACTATATTCCTCACGAGGAATCGATCTTCTTTGTCCTTGAATTCCATTATTACCATTTGGCATTGGTGCCTGTGGTTGAGGATTTGCTCCTGCTCCATTTGTAAAGACTGGTTCAGGAGTTTTCTTTTTGTCAAATCCCGTTGCAATAACAGTAACGATAACTTCATCACTTAAATTCTCATTAATAACAGAACCGAAGATAGTATTAATATCTGTATTAGCAGCACTACGTACAACTTCAGCAGCTTGTTCTGCTTCAAATAATGTTAAATTAACACCACCAGTAATATTAATAATAGCATCCGTTGCTCCTTCAATAGATTGTTCTAGTAAAGGAGAAGAAACAGCTTGTCTTGCAGCTTCAAGTGCACGATCTTCACCCATTCCAATACCAATACCAATAATAGCACGTCCAGAGTTTTCCATAATAGCTTTAACATCAGCAAAATCCAAGTTAACAAGCCCAACAACAGCAATCAAATCTGAAATAGATTGAACACCACGTCTTAAAACATTATCAACTTCTTTAAAAGCCTCTAACATTGGAGTAGACTTATCAATTATCTCTCTTAAACGATCGTTTGGAATAACGATTAGAGTATCAACGTGTCTTCTTAATTCCTCAATACCTGCAAGAGCATTATCCATTCTTCTTTTTCCTTCAAAAGAAAATGGTTTTGTAACAATTGCAACTGTTAAAGCACCTAAGCTTTGAGCAATCTCTGCAACAACAGCAGCAGAACCAGTACCAGTTCCTCCACCCATTCCTGCAGTAATAAATACCATATCGGCACCATTTAATGCATTTTCAATATCTTTTTTAGATTCAACAGCAGATTCTTTTCCAACTTCAGGCTTACCTCCAGCCCCAAGTCCATCTGTTAAAGTCGCACCAATTTGGATTTTAACATCTGCTTTTGAAGAATTTAAAACTTGTAAATCGGTATTAGCAGCAATAAATTCTACTCCCTTAACTCCCGATTCTATCATTCGATTAACAGCGTTTCCACCACCGCCACCTAGACCGATGACTTTGATTTTCGCTAACTGATCCATCTCTAATCCGCCTACCATACTTTTTCCTCCTTAATCATCGAAAAAGTGTCCTAACACTTCATGAATATTTTCTGAAATTTCTAAAGGATCCACCTTGATCATTTTTTCGATGTCCTCATCCGAAAACATATTATAGGTTTTTCCTCTTAAATCTAACTTATCATGGAAATATTGAATAATACCATAACAACTACTATATTTATTATGACGTATTCCCATCGTTGTCAAATTACAAACTTTAGCAACAAAACCGAATTCCTGTTCTACAAGATATTGAAAACCAGCCAATTCACTTAAGCCACCTGTTATTATTATATAACGTATTTCTCTATTTGTTAAGTTTTTTATTTCATTTTTACTAACATTTAATAACTCTCTCACTCTTGCTTCTACAACTTTAGAAACTCCCAATTGACTAACTTCTTTTACATCATTTTTCTCAAGAGTTAATTTCCAATTTTCAGAAGCATCTGCATAACTTGCCAAAGCAACAGCAAACTTCTCTTTCATCTCTCTAGACTCACTTAAATTGCACTTATAAACATACGTTAAATCTTTATCTACATTTTTACTTCCCATAGGAATCGTACCATTCTTAATTTGAATCCCACGGTTAAAGATAGAAACATTAGTAGATTCCTCACCAATATGAATAATAGCACCAACGACTTCATCATACTTTTTCTCTTTGGCAGCATAATAATCACCAAAAGAACTATAACAAATATCAATCGTTTCAAGTCCTGCTAACTTTAAAACTTCCAAAATTCGATAAAGAGCTTCTTTTGGCATAGTACTAACAACAACTCTAGCACTTAAACGACTGCCCTTCATTCCTTTTGGATCATGAACCGTTGTCTCATTATCAATATTAAAACTAATTGGCATAGCAGTAACCAATTCATCTTCTTGCAAATCTACGTCTTTTAAAGCATCTTGCAAAACATTACTAACATCAGTACCACTAATATTGTTATAGTCAAGAACATCTGCTTCTCCACTCAAAATATCCATAGTGCATCCTTCTGGTGGAACACAAGCGACTACTTTAGAAATCTTCATTCCTAAAAGTTCACTAGCATCTCGAATAACTCCTCGACAACTATTCACAGCAGACTTCATATCAACAATAAATCCATTTTTAATTCCAGAAGAAGGTCTACTAGTACATGCTAATACGTGATATTTATTTCCATTTTTTTCGCATACAACTAACTTAATGCTATCAGTACCAAGATCAATTCCTGCATAAATATCACTCATGTACCTCATCTCCTATCTTCAAAAATTATTATACTATATTTTCCTTTTTTTGCAAAGGTTATTTACTCTATATAATAGATATCATAAGACGAAATAGAGGATA
>CANRPY010000018.1 GCA_947632595.1 uncultured Bacilli bacterium
GAAAAGGGAGAAACTTTTCTTCCTCAAACAAGACGTTTTGATGATAAATTACAAGATACCGTCTTAATGCGTGTCAAAGAAACAGGAAATGATTATCGTTATTTCCCAGAACCAGATATCCCCTTTGTCGTATTAACAGAAGAACAAATCGAAGAAGCCAAAAAAGCAATTCCTATGTTGCCAGATGAAAGAAGACAAAAATATGTAGAACGAGGAATTTTAGAGACAAATGCCAATAAATTAATTCAAAATAGACCACTAAGTGATTTTCTAAATACGTTACTAGAAGAAAACATAGACTTTAAAATAGCATCAAATATTTTACTAGGAGATATTTCTGCTTATCTAAATAAAACAGAAAAAGAATTAAAAGACACAACTCTTACCAAAGAGAAAATGATAGAACTTGTAAAAGCATATGAACAAGGAACGATTACAAGCAAAAACTTAAAAGAAATGATCGAAATGATTCTAGAAAGTGAAAAGACAATTGCCGAAATCATGAAAGAACAAGGAATCGAAAACATAACAGATGATAGTGAAATAAGAGGAATTATCCAAAAAATAATTTCAGAAAATGAAGAGAGTGTAAATGACTATCATAATGGACATGATAGAGCCTTAAAATTCTTAATGGGTCAAATTATGAAAGAAACCAAAGGAAAAGCTAATCCTCGTCTTGCAAATGAGATTTTATTAGAAGAATTAAAGGCGAAGAATTGAAAAAGACAGGTTCATAGTGTATAATATTTAGTATTAGGATGTGATGATATGAAGTTTATAAGAAAAAATAAGAATTTGGTGTTGATTGTATTAATCTTAGTTGCCGCTGTAGTAGCGTTCTTTATCTTAAAAGATACCATAATGTTTGATGAAGGAACCGCATACTATGGAAACCGACTAGATGGAATCGAGAAAGTAAAAGTAAAAGATTCCCAGAAAAAAGAAGTACAAGATGCCTTAAAAAATCAAACAGAGAAAGTAAACATTAGAGTTGCTGGAAAAATTATCTATTTCACAATAGAAACAAACCCAGACATTTCCCTAGAAGACGCCAAAAAAATGGGAACAACAGCTCTAGAAAAGTTTGATGAGGATCAAAAGAGTTTCTTCGATTTTCAATTTTTAATTTCAAACAGCGAAAATAAAGATCAATACCCAATCATTGGATACAAACAACGTACTAGAAAAGATATCACATGGACAAAAGATAGAGAAAAAACGGAGGAATAAGAATGAAGAAGAAGTTAATTTTAATTCTTCCTATCTTAATCGCCATAGTAGCCTTTGTCTTTGTCTATCGTTACTATAATAAAGAAGATAGAACAACAACCCTAACCATTACAGAAAAAAGATGGGTAGAAGAAAATCAAGACAAAGAGTTTGACTTTGAAATCGTAAATGATTATCCCCTTTATGGACAAAATGGAGTGGGGGTCATTTTCGATTTTATCGATGATTTTGAAGAGAATATAGGAATTGAATTTAATAAAAAATCATATTTAAAAACAGAAGAACCAACAGGAAATAGTTATCGAATTCGTATTCTAAATAACGATGATAAATTAGGAGAAAATGACCTATTCTTATTTAATGATAACTATGTAATCGTTGGAGATGAATATGAAAGAATTAATCACATCAAAGATATTAAAAATAAAAAAATAGGTGTCCTAAAAGAAGATGAAGAAACAATTGCCTTTTACCTAAAGAGTGCAACAAACCTATCTTATGCAACCTATGAAAATGTAGAATTAATGTATTCTGCCCTTGATAAAAAAGAAATTAATATGTTAGTAGTACCAAATATTATGTATTTAAACTATACCATTCAAAAAGATAAATACTATATTAACTACTATCTAACAGAAGTCAAAAAACAAATTGTATTAACATTAAGTAATACCGATAAAAAACTAAATACCATTGTAACAAAATATTACAATAAATGGAGACAATTAAATTACATATCCGAATATAACGATGAGTATTTAAACTTTTACTTAGATAACAATAAGTTAGATGCCAAAACCAAGGCAACTTTAATTTCTAAAAACTATACATACGGATATGTAGAAAATCTTCCATACGAGAAAAAAGTAGGAGGAAAAGTAGCAGGAATATCAGGAGAATATATCAATCGAATTGAAAGATTAACAGATATTACTTTTAAATATAAAAAATATAAATCCGTAAATGCCCTAAAAAAAGCAGTAGAAAATAAAGAAGTAGATGTATACTTTAACTATTATAATTACGAAACAGATTCTTATCTACCAACCATATCTACCTTTATAGAAGACTTTTCTGTATTAGGAATGCAAAAAGATAATCATGTAGTAACCTCTTTTGAAAGTCTAAGAAATCAAGAAGTAGTGATGCTAGGATCCGATGCCCTTTATAATTATTTTAAGAGTAACTCAGGAGCCAATATTACAACCTATGATACATTAGATGACCTAGTAAAAAATGCAGGAGATCGGTTAATTGTAGTAGATAGTGAAATCTATCGTTATTATCAAAATAATAAATTTAAAAAGTATAAACTAATCTATCAAGATAATATGATGAATGATTATAAGTTCATGGTAAAAAAAGGAAATGAAGCCTTCTATGACTTATTTAACTATATTATCAGTACCAATTCTTATTACAATTATCGCAATTCTGGAATAGAGAATCTAAATGCCTTAGTAACAGAAGATTCTACTCTAGAACAAGTATATACTATCGTCTTAATCATTATCTTTACACCAATTATCATTATTGGACTAATTACGTTAATTATCAAAGGAAAAAATCGTAAGAAGAAAGTAAAGATTACCGATAGACATAAATATACCGATATGTTAACATCTCTTAAAAATAGAAATTATTTAAATCTTAAGATGCAAGAATGGGAGGATTGTGAAGTATTCCCTCAAGCAATCGTTATGGTAGATTTAAATAATGTAAAATACGTAAACGATAACTATGGACATGAAGAAGGAGATCAACTAATTATTAAAGCAGCTGGAATCCTTGTGAATACCCAATTAGAAAATAGTGAGATTATAAGAACAGACGGAAATGAATTCTTAATTTATTTAGTAGGATATAGTGAAAGACAAATTAGTACCTATACTAAGAAGTTATCAAAAGAAATGAAGAGCTTGCCTCATGAATTTGGAGCAGCAGTTGGATTTAGTATGATAACAGATGAAATTAAAACACTAGATGATGCAATCAATGAAGCAACATTAGAAATGATAACCAATAAAGAAGAATATAAATAAAAGGTGAATCTATGGAAAAAGCAAGAAACTTTATACATAAAATATTCAATTATCTAATGAGACCAGAAATGAGAATATTACCAGGGCAACTTGCTTTTTTTCTTGTCATGACAATCATTCCTATGCTTGCCCTTATTGTAACGATTGCAGCGGCCTTATCGATTTCAATCGATACCATTCACATTGCAATAAGTGAATCTATTCCCCCGGAATTAGCAAATATTTTAAATGGAATTATTCTAGGAAATGGAATTAACTTTAATGTAATTGTATTCTATTTTTCAGCAATCCTTTTAGCAAGCAATGGAACCTATTCCATGATTAATGTATCCAATGAAATCTATAAAGTACAACCAAATGGTGTGATTCGAAGAAGATTAAAGTCCATTGCCATGATCTTTATTATCATGACCCTAATCATCTTCTTATTGGCAGTCCCTGTCTTTGGAGGAACCTTATCAGAAATCATAATCAACTTAACCGGTAGTGAAGAAATCCCACTGATTCTTCAAAAAATTCTATATATTGTAAAATATCCAATCTTATTTGGAGTCTTATATATCAATATTAAGTTAATGTATATCATGGCACCAGATGAAACAATTCCCTCATCTTCTACCAACAAAGGAGCAATTTTTACCTCTCTAGGCTGGGTACTCGCAACTGAAATCTTTTCCTTCTATTTAGGAAAATTTGCAAACTACGATGCCTTTTATGGAAGTATTTCCAATATCCTAGTTTTACTAGTATGGATCTATATCCTATCTTATATATTTGTACTCGGTATGGTTATTAATGCAAGTGGAGAAAAAGAAGAAAACTAATTCTTCTTTTTTTTTGCACCCCTCATAAGTTGAAATAAAGCAAAAGAAATGGTATAATGACAAAGTGAGGTAATTATGAAAAGAATAAAAAATGGAATTAACAATTTATGGAAAATAATAAAAGAAAAATGTAAAAAAATGAAAGAAGAACACGCAGTTAGGAATTATTTTAAAAATAACGTGTTATTCATTACCTTTGTAATAACAGGAGTCTTAAATTCCACACTTCTTCGTTTTTTATCGATGCACACACTAGAGAATTATCTATCATGGAAAGCCATTCTTGCCGATACTGCGATTGTTGTCGCAATAGGGTCTTTTGGATACCTTGTAAAACCAAAACGAAGATTTGCGTACTACATGGGATTTAATATCTTTTTAACTGCCATATGTATGATTAATTCAGTCTATTATACGTTCTATACATCCTTCGCATCTGTATCGATGTTATCTCTAACCCAATATATTGGAGACGTAGGAGATGCCGTTGTAGAAAATGTTATTCAATTAAAAGACTTAGTCTATATTTTAAGTCCGATTGCCATGATTATCGTTCACTTAAAATTAAAGAAGAAAAATTACTATAAAAAAGTAGATTTAAAGTCAGACAGAAAAAAAAGAGCACTAAGTACTTTAGGAGTAGCTGGATTATTAGGAGTCCTATTCTTAATTACGATGAGTAGTCTAGATGTATCCAGATTCTTAAAGCAATGGAATAAAGAATATGTCGTAATGAGATTTGGTATCTATGTATACCAAGCAAATGATGTCATTACAAGTATTCAACCAAAGATTAATTCAATGTTTGGGTATGATCAAGCCAATAAAGAATTTACAGAATACTTTAGTGATATAGAGCCACCAGTAACCAATGAATATACGAACTTATTAAAAGGAAAGAACGTTATTGTCATCCACGGAGAGAGTATGATGACCAATGCCATGGAATTAAGCTTTAATGGTCAAGAAGTAACACCAAACTTAAATCGTTTGGCAAGAGAAGGAATGTTCTTTAATAACTTCTATTCTCAAGTAAGTGTAGGAACAAGTAGTGACTCAGAATTAACGTATAACACCTCCCTAATGCCTACCAAGAGTGGAACAGCCTTTGTATCATATTCCGATAGAACCTTTATTACAACACCAAAACTATTAAAAGAACAAGGATATTATACATTTAGTATGCATGCCAACAATGCCGACTTCTGGAATAGAAGAAAGATGCATAATAGCCTAGGATATGATCGTTTCTATAGTAAAGCAGATTATAAAGTAGAAAAAGAAAACATTATAGGTTTAGGACTATCTGATAAAGAATTCTTTAAACAATCAGTAGAAAAGATGAAAAAGATTAATGAGAAGAATGAAAAATGGTATGGATTACTGATTATGTTATCGAACCATACACCATTCTCAGACACCGAAAAATATGGAGAATTCAATGTGGATATTACAGAAACCATAACCAATGAAGATGGAACAACCGAAGAAGTAACTTATCCATATATGGAAGGAACAAAACTAGGAAATTACTTTAAATCTCTACATTATGCCGATAGTGCATTAGGAGAGTTTATGACAGAACTAGAAGAAGCAGGACTCCTAGAAAACACAGTCTTCATCCTATATGGAGATCATGATGCTCGTCTACCAAAGAAAGATTATAATAGATTATATAACTACGATATGGAAACACATGAAGTAAGAGACAAAGATGACCCACTTTATAAAGAATATGATTCTTACCAATATGAATTAGGAAGAAAAGTACCATTTATTATTTGGTCAAAAGATTTAATTGGAACGCAATATAATACAACATATTCTTATACAATGGGAATGTATGATGTAGTACCAACCTTAGGAAATATGTTTGGTTTCTACAATCCATATGCCTTAGGACATGACATCTTCACAACAAGAGAAAACAATATTGTAGTCTTCCCAAATGGCAACTGGGTAACCAATAAAGTATACTATAATAGTCAAAAAGAAGCATACTTATCATTGAGTGATCAACCAATCACAGAAGAAGAAATCAAGAAAAATACAGATTATACGAATAAATTACTAGATGTTTCCAATAATATGATTGTCTTCGATTTATTAAATCCAGAAAAGAATGTGAATTTAGAAAAAAAGTAGAAAGGGAAGGGAAGAAATGAAATTAAAGAAAAAAGCAAAAAAAATAATTCTTGCAGTAGTAATCATCCTCTTACTTGTTGTTTTAGGATTTGTCTTAGTTAAAAAATTTCAATCAAATGGTGAAGTAAAAGAAACAAAAATCGTAAGCAAAATAGAAAAATATGGATATGTCTTAAAAGATAATAAACCAAAAGCCTACAAGAAAATGTTTGAAGAATTAGAAGAAATCTTAAGTGCCAAAGAAGTAGATGAAGAAGCATACGTAAAGAAAATAGCAGAAATGTATATTTATGACTTTTATTCCCTTGATGATAAAAGTGCAAAAACAGACGTAGGAGGAGTAGACTTTGTCTATCCACCAATCCTACAAAATTATCTACAAAATGCAGAAGATACGTATTATAAGTATGTAGAAAGTAATATCTATGAAAACAGAGTACAAAAACTACCAATTGTAAATGAAATTACAATCGAGAAGGTAGAAAAGATACCATTTGCATATGGAGAAAAAAATGATGAGGAAGCATATCAAGTAGAAGTTAGTTGGAATTATACTGATAGAGACTTTGATGATTATCAAAAAGGAGCAACCTTAATCTTTATCCATGATGATATCAAATTATGTTTAGTAGAACTACAATAGTAGTTCTTTTTTTGCCAAGAAAAAAAGCTGTTAGAAACAGCTTTAAGGTTTTTCGACTTCTTCAGGATCGGTACCCGTACCAGAGCCTCCAGAAGAAGAATTTTCATTCTCTTCCTCACCAGGTTCTTCTTCCTCATCAGAATCTTCTTTTTCTTTATCCTTGTCTTTATCCTTATTCTTATCTTTATCACCAGATAAGGTAAGAACAACACCATTTTTCATTAAATCTAAACGCTTTCTAAAAGGTTCACTTTGCGAAACAACGGTTCCCTTAGTACCATCAAAAGTACAAGTAATTCCAAGACTAGCACAAGTAGCCTTTGCTTCTTCCATCGTATCCCCTGTAAAATCAGGAAGTAAACGATAAGTAGTGGTATTAGAATAAGGACCTTCTCCAATAACTTTCTTTTCATAAGGAGTATTAATAGAGAAGTGGAACTCTTTAATCACTTTATGATCTTTTAATTCCAAGTTTTGCTTCATCGCATCCACAATATCATTACGACTACTCTTATTAGGAATATAATCCCATAGAGCCATTCTAGCTCTCTCATCATAAATCGTTTGACCAGTACCTTGTAAATATAGTTGTTGAATATTAACAAGGTCCGCATCATCACTACTTAAACTCTTTTTAATAATATCTTTTCCAACATTATAGAAAGATAAGATTTGTTTTGTCGTTAAATTGGTATCAATACTATTCGATACGGTATCAAAGATAGACATAAAGGTTTTTACATCTTTTACATCTTTCATTTTATCAACAATTGCCATAATAATTTCTTGTTGATGTCTTGCACGACCAAAGTCTCCATCCGCAAGATCATAACGGTCTCTTGCGAAAACGAGTGCTTGTTCACCATTTAAGGTTTGTCTACCAGCGTTAATACATAATTGTCCATAACGAGAAGAGTCATCAGCACATAGCGTTTGAGGAACATCCACGGTAACTCCTCCAACGGCATCTACAAGTTTTACAAGACCTTTAAAATTAATTTTTGCATAGTAATCAATTGGTACATCAAAATAATCTTCAATCGTATGAATCATACAATCATTTCCATAAGCAGCAGCATGAGTAATCTTATTCTCAGGTTTACCACTCCAACAAGAAATAGGAACATAACTATCTCTTGGAATAGAAATCATAGTAGCATTTAAAGTCTTTGGATTAAAAGTAACTAAGATTAACGTATCACCATTCGCAACTGCATTCTTCTCAAGTACCTCATCCGTAGAATCAATTCCCATTAAAAGAATGGTAAATGGTTCTGTAACACTCTTTCCAGAAGAAGCAGTCTCAACAGTAGAAACATCTGCTTTTTTCATTTTACGACTAGCTTTTCCAATGACTTTTGTATCCGTCTCAATATTTTCATACCCAGTAATACTAGAGAAACTAGCAACATATCCTCCTGGTAAGAAAATCGCATCCACTTCATCTGCATATAAATCAGCAAGCATAGAACCATAATCTCCATAATCACGAATCTCATTAGAATCTTGTAGTTTATACTTTTGAATCATCTCCTGTGGAATAATATATCCATCAGGATTCTTTTTATCATCATAAATTCCAATCACAAGATCTTTCGCATCTTGAATATCTTGAATAGGACTCTTTTCCATAACTACTAAATAAGAAGTATAAGTAACAAAAGACTTATGAACACTATCTACTTTGGAATAAACATAATTTAAAACAAAAGCAATTCCAAAACAAAGAATAGAATAAAGAATTAACCAAAATACAAATAACTTTTTATGAGGTTTTTTCTTTGTTTTTCCCTTAACAATCTTTCGATATTTGAAAAATAAGTGAATATCATATACAAAGATAAGACCAATAATAACATATCGAATGAAAGTCTCGATTCCTTGAAATAAAAAAATCTCATAAATCGTAAATCCACTGAGTAAATAAGAAATCAGTAAAAATAATAACATAACTTTATGAATCGTATTTTTTTCTTTTTTCGCCATAACCATCCTCCAATCAATAATGATTCTACTATAGAATTATATCGAAAAAATAAGAATTTATCAAGCAAACCCCCAATATCTTTCAATTTCAAAAAGAAAGACAAAAAACTCTTGTAAAAAACTGTAAAACCTTTGTTTTTAAAGAATTTGAGACTCCCATAAAATTGCATTTAACTGTCAATATTGATATAATTAATATAGATAATTGGAGGTGTGTCTATGAGAAAAAAGAAGATCCTATTCTTAATAGCAGGACTATTCTTTCTTTTTGCTGGAAAAAAAGTAGATGCCTTCGATGTCAATAATTATCGAAATAGAAACCTATGTGGAACCTTTGAAGTAGCAGGGTTCCATGGAGATGGTTATATTGATAAAGTAGAGTGCTTCTCCAATTTTGATGACGCAAAGAATTTTATGAAGTCAAATGGAGCAGAAGACTTAGCCATCATGACAAAAGTAAATGGGGCAACCAAAATAGTAGATGCCAATGTTGCTTTACTAGATATGAGTGTAAACCCAACGACATTAACTTACTTTTATGAAAACAAAGAATTAACATCCAGACAATATACCTATATGGATACAGGATCTCTATATGGAGGAGTAGATGCAGGATTAATCGATACTGCCTATGCAAATGGAAGATTTGTTGCTAAAGTAAGAATAGGAAACTTTACCGGATGGGTATCTCAAGAAGCCTATGAAATGGTACCAATTACTTGGTTAAAGTCTTATAGTAATTACACAGTAACCAGTGAAAGCATTCGTCATAACTATGTAACAAAAATTCAAAATGATTATCGTTCCTCAGGAGGAAGTACAATAGGACCAAAACCAGATATGTTAGCAGAAGGAACGTATTATAGTTATGATGGACATTATTTCTATAATGATATTAAAAAATTAATCAAAGACTATAAAAATAATACATATGCAAACTCCGTAAATAAAGACAAACCATATTATAACTATTATATGTATTTATCCAATCATACAAGAACCAATTACTCAAGTACCAATATTAATGAATACATAAGAAACAATTTAGGATATAAAAAAGATGTCTATGGGCATATCGCAAGTGATGGAACATCTCGTTTATATGGATCAGGAACCTTCTTCTACTATGCACAAGAAAAATATGGAGTAAATGCAATACTATCCCTAAGTTTAAGTAGAAATGAAACAGGAAATGGTAGAAGTAAAATCTCTGTACAAAAAAATAACGGATTTGGTCTTAACGCAGTAGATTCTGATCCCGTAAATGGAGCATCTTGGTATCCAACATTCGGAAGTAGTATTTTAGGATATGCATCTAAGTGGATTACCTATGGATATGCTCATCCAAGAGATTGGAGATACTTCGGTCCACAATTTGGAGACAAATGGATTGGAATGAATGTGAAATATGCATCCGATACCTATTGGTCTGAAAAGATGGCTGCAAACTACTATAGTTTTGATAAAGCCTTAGGATTACAAGATTACAACTTCTATCAATTAGGAGTGGTAACCGGGAAAACAAATGCCTATAGTAGTGCATCCACTTCTTCTAAGTTTATTTATGAATATCCAGAAGCAGAAGATGCATTAGTCATTGTAGATGAAGTATCATCAAATGGAGAAAAATGGTATAAAGTAGTTAGTGATTTAAATATCAATGGAAACTTTGATGAAATTACTTCAGGAGATTATAACTGGAATGGTTATGTTTATGTTCAAGCAAGCCATGTAAAAAAGATTAATGAAGTAAAAGATACCCCATCACCAAATGATGTCACATCTTATCAAGATAGTAATTATGAATACGATATGTACGTAAATGGAAGAGACTTCCAACCAAAAGTAGGAATCTCCACCAAGGATACCGCTTATTATTACGATTCATCCCTAACATCTTCCAAAGGACAAACCCTATTAAAAGATCGTTACGTAATCGTATATGCTGCCGCAACAGAAAATGGAAAACCAATTTCTTATCTAGTAACCAGTGATTATTTCTATTCAGAAAAGCATTGGGTAGCAGCAGACAGTATTCGGCTAACCGATACCGCATATGGAAAAGTAACAGTAGACACCTCAGATAATCAATACACATGGGTAAACTCTAATCGACAAGATATTGCAGAAACAAAGATTGGAGGATTATATACATATGCTTATGTACCAATCTTAGAGTCATCCAATGTAGATGGACAAACTTGGTATAAAGTACCAGTAAGTCTATCCACTAATAATAATCAATATGGCTATACTTTAGCAGACTATGGTGGATATATTCACATTGAAGTATCCAAAGCAGTATCAGAAAAACACGCCCCAGTCATTACCGCAAATGATCAAACAATAATCGAAGGACAAAAGTTTGATCCAAGAAAAGAAGTATCTGCTTGGGATCAAGAAGATGGAGACTTAACAAGCAGTATTGTAGTAGAAAAAAATGATGTAAAAGAAACTCCTGGAACGTATGAAGTAACCTATAAAGTAACGGATAAAGATTCTATGGAGACAACAAAGACCATTAAAGTAACCGTAAAAGAAAATAAAGCTCCCGTTATCAATGCAAGTGATAAAACAATCGTTGTAAATACAGAATTCAATCCAAAAGAAGGAGTAAGCGCAAGCGATGAAGAAGATGGAGATTTAACAGATCAAATCACAGTAAAAGAAAACAAAGTAGAAATAGACAACCCAGGAACTTACAAAGTAGTATATGAAGTATCCGATACATTAGGAAAGGGGGCAACAAAAGAAATACAAGTAACGGTAAAAGAAAAACAAATTAATGAAGATGATGAAAATATCGATGATTTATTAGAACGATATAAAGAAGGAGAATTCAATTTAAATGAATTAACCTATAATAAACAAACAAAGAAGTTTACAATCAGTGGATACTTAATAATTAATAATGTAAAAAATATTGGAAAAGAATATGCACTTGTACTAATGAATGTAAACGATGAAGAAGATATTCATATTATGGAAGTAGATAGTTGGACAAAAGATGTACCATTTGAATTAGGAGATAATTACGAAGAAGCATGGTTTAAAGGAGAATTAGATTTTACAGATATTCCAAATGGTGATTATGAATTATACATGATTGCCGCAACAGAAGATGCCTTTACGATGCAAATAGTGGATAACTACCTTAATATCGATATCGATAGAAGAGGAGAAGATAATAATCACGGATATGATTTCAAAGTAAATCAAAGATCTCGTAATAAAGAAATAGAGTTATCCATAAGAGATGAATTATATACAACAAGTAATCCACCAACATCTAGAAATATGGTAAATGGATATGAAGAAATAACCTTTAAAAATGATAAGTTATATCTATATGGATATTCTTATGATTATAATGGAACGTACAATAATGCATCTAAGATTACAAGAAAATTAATCTTAGAAGAAACAACAAATTTTAATCAAAAAGCATATGACCTAGGTAGTAAAAAAGGACCATTTAATATTGAAACACAAGATAAAAAAGATAAAAGTTATGCTTGGTTCGAACAGGAAATTGACCTATCTGATTTAGCAGAAGGAACTTATAAGTTACTGCTATATACAAAGACAGAAGATGCAGAAGACTATGATGAAATAGATGATATCTTTAGAAGTCTAGATGAAGAGAAAACAATAGGGGATAAAACATATAGAGTTACTTATAATAAGGATAGAGCAGGAAGAATTGAATTAGAAGTCAAAAAGAAATAGCCAATCACTAGATTGGTTATTTTTTTGACCAAATAGGCATAAAAAAAAGGAAAGATGACTCTTTCCTTTATTCTGCTAAAATAATGCTTAAGGATGGCGTTTCACACGTATTAATAGATCCTGGAAGATTGACTGGACTACTACCAACAAAGTCCATAGAAGAATAACCATCACGTCTCTGACAAGAGACACTTACGTTTAATCCCTGACAATGAGATTGAATAACACTTCTTAAGTTATTAGCAGCAGCACTACAAGATGAGAATCCTGCAACAGAAGAAGAAATCATAGATCTCAATATCGTACATTGATAACAAGTAGGTGCCGGTGGACTAGGTGGAGTAGGGGTTGAGCTTCCTCCTCCTTGATTACCACTATTTCCGGAATGACCACTACTTCCAGAACTACTACTACCACTATTACCATTACTTAATGTAACCGTAACAGTAGTACCTTCAGATACCTCGCTACCAGACTTAAGAGATTGCGCTAAAACAGTATCTTTTTTATTAGAACTATTTCGATAAATAAAATTATAATTTAAACCAGCATTCTTTAATTTTTTAATAGCTTCACTCTTAGTCAAACCTTTTAAATTAGGAACGGTTACTTTAGAACCATCACTAATCGTAACAGTAATCGCATCATCATTCTTTAAAACATCTCCTGCTTTGTAAGAAAAATCAATGATGCCACCCGCTTTTACAGTATCACTAAATTCATGACGAATTTCATATTTAACAGAATATTTATCTGCCCAAGCATAGAAAGCATCAATATTATCAAACTTAGGCATTTTTAATTTACCAAGAGAAACCTTAACCTTTAACAAAGTACCTTGTTCAACAACATCCCCTTTGTTTTTATCAACAGAAATGACATCTCCTTTTTTAACAGTATCATCATAGATATCATCAAACTCTAATTTTAAACGATTCTCAATTGCCCATTCCGTAATTTCTGTAATAGACATACCACTGAAATCAGGAATTACAATCTTAGGACCTTTACTGATAGTAACAATAATCTTTTCACTATCCGGTTTTACAACACTTCCCGGATCAATACTTTGTTTTGTACCATTTCCCTTCTTAATCTTAGAAGAGAAATCTCTCTCAATTTCATAATTCAATTTATGTTGTTTCATAAAGAATTCTATTTCAAACTGAGTCATATCCGTAAAATCAGGTAAATTACATTCAGGATCCACTCCTTCTTCTCCAAAAGAGAAGGTAAGTTTTAATTCATCATCTCTAGATAAATTTCCACTCTTGCTTTGTTCAATTACCGTATCTTTTACTTGATCAGAATCAACATATTCAACAACAACATGATTTAAATAATTTTGAAGAACGAAGTTAATCACACGTTCACTATCCCAAGTAAGCATACTAGGAACAATAATCTCTTTAGTAGGACTTGGACCTTCACTAACCGCAACAACAATTTCTTCTAAATCCTTGATACTACTGCCAGCATCAATATTTTGACTAATGATTTCATATTCAGGAACCATATCACTATATTCATATTGTTGGGTAATTTTAATATTATTTTTCTTTCCCCATTTCACAACATCGACCAAAGACTTTCCACTAAAGTCTTGCACTTTATTACTAGGTGGTGAATAAGCTTCTTGAGTAGAGAATAGGCTCACTCCAAAATAACAAAGAAGAAGTAGGGAACCAAATCCATAAGACGCCTTTTTACGGTCAGACGAAAAACCTGAACATAAAAAGACAATCGCAAATAATGTAAGAATGGCACTACTAACCAAACGAATAACATCACTTTGATAATAAACAATATGATAGATAAAGTAACCAAGAGAAGAAAGAACAGTAATAGAAAGAAGTAAATCTAGTAGGAAAGAAGATTTCTTTTTAGGACTCTCTTGCTTTCCCGTTTTAGGCTTTTCTTCTTTTACACTCTTCTTTTTAGAAGAATGAAATTCTTCTGCAAACACATTATCCATTTCTTGCTCTTTCAAAGAAGACTCTTCCTTAGAAACTTCTTCGTCTTTTTTACCATCTATTTTTGGAAAGGAATCATCAACTTCCTTCATAATTTCTTCCGTTGTAGCGTAGGGCTTTGTTTTCTTTTCTATCTTACTTGTAACATCTTTCTGTGTATAAGCCATATCCCAGCCTCCAATCCTAATACAATTTTACTAAATTTTACGACAAATGTCCATTTTTCAACAGAAAAAGACAAATATTTAACGATTACTTGACAAGTGTATAAACTACGCATATAATGAAGATGGGTGGTAGAATGGAAGTTAAAAATAAGTTATATCAAAACCAAGGAATCCATGTAATAACCGCATTGTTTACAGTAGAACAAGGAGTGGTAAAAGTTTTACTGATTAAAAGAAAAAATGAACCTTTCTTTGGTAGTTGGGTTTTAACAGGAGGAGCCCTTTACAACAATGAGTCATTAGAAGAGGGTGCCTACCGAGAATTAAAAGAAAAAACAGGAATTACCAATGTACCAATCAAACAAGTAAAAGCTTTTGGTAGAGTAGATCGTTCCCCTGTAATGCGAATGGTCGCAGTTGCCTATATCGGAATCATAGACTCGAAAAGAGTAAGACTCTTAAAAGAATCAAGAAATACGCAAGATGCAGACTGGGTACCAATTGATCAAGTTCCCAAACTAGGATACGATCACAATGAAATTCTAGATTACGCCGTAGAAGAGCTAAGAAAAGAAATTATCCATTCGAATATCTTAAAAAGCCTTTTCCCAGATGGAATTACCATTCCAGAATTACAAAAGACGTATGAAGCGATTTTAAAGAAGAAGTTTGATAGAAGAAACTTTAGAAAAAAAATATTATCTTGGAATTTATTAGAAGACACCAATACCTATCAAAAATTTGAAGGAAATAAACCTGCAAAAATCTATAAATTTAAAGAGAAAATAGAAGAAATAGACATGATTTAATGTCTTTTTGAAACGAATAATAAGTGTAAAAAATACACATAGGAGGAAAAATGATATATTTTGTAAGACATGCAAAAGATGATGAAAGCTATGTTGGTTCTTGGAGTGAAGTATCCATCTTACCATCAGAAGAAGAAAAAGTGAGAACATTAGCAAAAGAATTAAAAAACTATCCCATAACCAATATCGTATCTAGTGATATTTTACGAGCAAGACAAACAGCAAAACTTATTGCCGAGGAATTATCCCTACCAATACGATATGAAAAAGCCCTACGAGAACAAAACAAAGGAACTCTAACTGGAAGAAAGAAAACAACCCTAACAGAAGAAGAAAGAGATCTCATAGATCACCAACAAGTAGATACGATGTTTCCAGATGGAGAAACTCTAAGAAATGTATATGAGAGAATGAAAGACTACCTAGAAGAAATCAAGAAGATGCAAGAAGGAACCCTAATCGTCACTCATAGAGGAGTGATTAATATGATTTACTATATTTTAACAAATACCCCATTAGATATGGACAAAAAAAGATTTGATGTCGACCATCTATCCGTTCATGAGTACGAGAAGGAAAAGAAAAAGATAAGGAGGATATTATGATTAAAAAAATTGTTTTAACAGGAGGACCAGGAAGTGGCAAAACAACCGTGATTGAAAGTATCAAAAATGCTTTCCAAGATAGGTACACAGTAATTGTAGTAGATGAAACCGCAACAGATCTCATCAATATGGGAATACGTCCCTTTGGAGAAAGAAAAGTACCAATGATTGATTTTCAAGAATTAGTCATCAAAATGCAGTTAGCAAAAGAAGAAGTAGTAGATCGAGCAACAACGTTTCTACCAAACGAAGATATCCTAATAATTTATGATAGAGGACTCCTAGATAACTGTGCCTATATTTCAGAAGAAGATTTACAAACCGTTCTACAAAGACTAGAGAAACCTTACCAAGTAAGCGACTTCTTAGATAGATATGATTTAGTCATTAACCTAGTTTCTAGAAAAGATTTTTACACAACAGAAAATAATACCGCAAGAAGCGAAGATGTAGAGTCTGCTCTAAAATTAGGAAACAAAACTCTAAATGCATGGTTAGGACACAAAAACTTAAAAATTGTCTTACCAAAAGATGAAATATCAGAAAAAATACGAGAAGTATTAAATCATATAAATAGCATCCTAGAAGAAAAAGAAGTAAAAAGACAAGAAAAATACATGGTAGATTTAGAAGATGCAAAAACAGATTGGAACTACTTAGAACAAATTTCTAAAAAATCACAAATTACACAAACCTATCTAATAAGTGAAGAAGACGTAGAAAAACGATTAAGAAAAACAATTATGAATGGAAATACAACGTATCAATATACTGTATTTAAAACATTACCAGATGGTAGAAAAATAAAAGTATCCGATGAATCTTTAACAGAAAAAATGTATCAAAAACTATTAGAATTTAGAGACCCTCAAAAAGAAGATATTCATAAAACAAGATACTATTTCCCTTATCAAGATGAATATTTTACCTTAGATAAAATAGGTAACTACGGAATCTTAGAAAGAAATGTAAGTGAAAGAGCTCCCATAACGCTTCCTCCCTTCTTATCTGTGATAGAAAAAGTAACAGATAATCCTGATTTTCAAAACAAAAACATCGCTAGCAAAAAGACTCCTCAGTATCAAAAAAAATAGTAATCAAAACTACTTCATGATATAATTCTAGTAAGGAGAGAAGTATCATGGAAAATTGGACAAAAAAACATATAAACCTTATCATTGCAATCTTTATCTTACTACAACCCATCCTAGATTTATTAACAGGCATCTGTGTAAATACGCTACATTTCAAAATAACAATAGGAATTATTTGTCGACTAATCTTTTTAGCATATATTGTTTTTGTAACAATCTTTATCTTTAAAAAGAAAAAACTAATTGTCCCATATCTAATCATAGGACTCTATTTTATTCTTTATCTATTAGGGGGAATTTTATATAAAGATTCTGGGCTCTTAACCGATTTACAAGGACTAGTAAGAAGTTTTTATTTTCCAATTTTACTCTTATCTTTCTATGAAATAAGAGAAGAAATTCATATGAGTAATACAATCTTAATTTCTATGGTACTAATTTATTTAATTGCAATCTTTATTCCAACTCTTGCTCATGTAGGATATAAATCTTATCAAATTACCAAAGCAGGAACGCTAGGTTTCTTTAACTCTGCAAATGAAATTAGTGGAATCTTTTCAATCTTAACTCCTATTATGTTTATTGTCGCAACAAAAATAAAGAAGCCTTTCCCAATAATTCTCTATACCCTTCTTTATTTAGCTGTTATTTTAATGATTGGTACCAAAACTCCATTATTATCTTTAGGAATCACGCTAGGAATTAGTGTTCTATATTTATGGAATCATTTAAGAAAACAAAAAAAATATTCCTATATTGTAGGAACCATGATCTTCTTAGTATGTTGTCTATTAGCATTATCTTTCGTAATCCCAAAAACAAACTTTTATAAAAACATAAAAACGCATCTAGACTATTTAGAATTAGATAATGTCTTTGAAGTATTTCAAGATAAAGAATTAGTAGATCATTTTATCTTTAGTTCTCGTCTAAAATTTATGAAAAATAAAAATAAGATTTATCAGGCTTCTCCTATCTATCAAAAACTATTTGGAATTGGATATTTCAACAAGAATAAAGAAACAAAATTAATAGAAATGGACTATTTTGATATTTTGGATAGTCATGGAATAATAGGCTTTATAATTTACTTTATGATAGTTCTTGGAGTTCTTTTCCAAATAGGGAATAATAGAAAGAAAAAAGGATATGAGAATGGTATGAGATACTTATCCATCTTCTTCATCTTCTTTTTAGCGTTCTTTACCGGACATATTTTAACAGCCCCATCCGTTAGTTTAATCGCAATAATCCTTTTATTATCGATAGAACAAAGAAAGAAAAAAAGAGTTCTAATAACAGGATATGATTTAGAAATAGGGGGAATTGAAAAAGCATTAGTAAACTTTTTAGACAACATAGAGGATGAGAAATATGATATTACGCTAGTACTAGAAAAGAAAAAAGGAACGTTCTTAGATACCATCAAAAAAAGTGTAAAAGTAGAAGAATTAAAAGTCAGTGAGAACTCTAATGCAATAGTAAGAAAAGCAATTAATTTCTCAAGAAAAGCAATCTTCTATCTATTAGAATCCAATAATTATGATTTTAGTTGTTGCTATACAACGTATAGTTATAGTTCCAATGTTTTAGCACGAATCGCATCCAAAAACAATGCATTCTATGTTCATAGTAATTATAAGTATGTTATAAAAGATCCAAAAGAATTTAGAGAATTCTTTGATACTAGAAAAGTAGAAGAATTTAAAAAAATCATTTTTGTCTCAGAAGAAGCAAGAACTTCTTTCCTAGAACAATATCCAGAATTAAAAGCAAAAACGTATGTCTTAAATAATTTTATTAATACAGAAGAAGTCATAAAGAAAAGCAAAGAATGGATTTCTATCCACAAGCCAAGTGGAAAAATACTTTTTGTCTTTGTTGGACGCTTAGAAGAAGAATCTAAAAAACTTTCACGAGCAATCCATCTAATCAAAGAAATAAAAGATGGCGTTCTTTGGATAATAGGAGATGGACCAGATAGAAAGAAAATGGAAGCAGAAGCTACAAAAATAAAAGAAAAAGAAAAAGTTGTCTTCTTTGGAGCGCAAAAAAATCCATATCCTTATATGAGAGAAGCAGACTACATTCTTCTAACATCAGACTATGAAGGATTCCCAGTTACGTATTTAGAAGCCCTTTGCTTACAAAAAGAAATTATCACAACCATTCGTACAACCGATGAGAAAATGGATATGCAAGAGTATGCCTATATCATTTCCAAAGAAGAAAAAGAAATGATAAAAGAAGTAAAGAATATTCTAAAAGAAAAAAAGAAAAAGAAAAAAATAGATTTACAAAAGATTCAACAAGAAAGAAAGAAAATAGTAAATCAATTAATAGAAGATGAAAAATAACTAGAAATAGTTATTTTTTTTAATCTATGTTAGAATAATAGTATGAGGTGATATCATGCCAAAATTTAGTATCATTGTCCCAGTATATAATGTAGAAAACTATATCAAAGCTTGCTTAGATAGTATTGAAAAACAAACTTTTAAAGACTATGAAGTAATTCTAGTAGATGATGGGTCAACCGATAAAAGTATGGATATCGCAAAAAAATATAAAGGAACCATAATTCACCAAGAAAATAGAGGACTATCCTCCGCAAGAAATCATGGAGTAAAAAAAGCAACAGGAGAGTATATTGTTTTTGTAGATAGTGACGATACGATAGAAAAAGATTTATTAAAAGAACTAGACAAAGCAACCAAAGAAAAAGTAGATCTTGTAAGATATCAATTAGAAGAAACGTATGAAGACCAAGGGGTAATAAAATATCCAGAAGAAGGATTTGAAACCTGTAGTGGAGAAGAAGCTTTTCAAAAAATAGTAAATTATCATTTTGTAGAAAATCCGGTAGGTCTTGCCATTCGAAGAGAATATTGGTTAAAAGAAAAATATGCTTTTCAAGAAGGAAGACTACATGAAGACTTTGGACTAATTCCTCTGGTAATTATAAAAGCAAAAACAGTAAAATCAATCTCTTATATAGGTTATAACTATAGACAAAGACCAAATAGTATTATGAGAAATCAAGACTACCAAAAAACAAAGAGAAAAGTAGAAGACTTTTATTTCCATTACCAATTTTTAATAAAAGAAATTGAAAAAACAAAAATAAATTCAACCATCTTTAAAAGTTATTTAGCAAATTCTCTCATCTTAAAAATTACAGAGTTGCAAAAAGAAGATTATCAAAAATATAAGAAAAAATTAAAAGAAGAGAAAGTATTTGATAACATATTAACAGATACTCTTCCAAGAAAAATAAAAAAAGTAATCTTACAAATCAGCCCGAAAATATATTATAGAAAGAAGTAGTGAAAAAATGCCAACAAAAAAAGAATTAATCTCCTTAATTATTCCTTGTTATAACGAAGAAGAATCGATTCCTGTTTTCTATGAAGAAACAAGTAAAGTAATGGAGAAGATGAAAGAAGTAGATTTTGAATTAATCTTTATTAATGATGGTTCAAAGGATAAAACATTAGAGATCTTACGTTCTTTATCGAAAAAAGATAAAAGAGTTCGTTACATTTCCTTTTCTAGAAATTTTGGAAAAGAAGCAGGAATGTATGCAGGACTAGAAGCAGTAACAGGGGACTATGCTGCCATTATGGATGTAGACCTACAAGATCCACCAGAAAAACTAATCGAAATGTATGAGATTCTACAAAAAGAGGATGTAGATTGTGTTGCTTTATACACAGAGTCTCATGAAGGATATAATTGGATTCGAAAATCATTAACGAGTCTTTGGTACAAATTGATTGATAAAATTTCCAATTCTCATCAAGTAGCAGGAGCAAGAGACTTCCGTTTAATGAGAAGACAAGTAGTAGATGCACTATTAGACTTAAAAGAATATAACAGGTACACCAAAGGAATGTTTGGTTTTGTAGGATTTGAAACAAAATGGTTATCTTACGAAGCACCAGATAGAGCAGCAGGAACATCAAAATTTAATCTAAGAAAATTAATCAAATATGCTATGGAAGGAATTGTTGCCTTTTCAACAACACCTCTTCTATTATCTGCCTATATTGGAATCCTATTTTGTGTAATTGCCTTTATAACTATTTTATTCATTATTGCAAAGACTCTAATCTTTGGAGATCCAACATCTGGTTGGCCATCTATGGTATGTATTATTGTCTTTGTAAGTGGTATCCAATTATTCTTCTTAGGAATCATAGGAATGTACTTGTCTAAAATCTATTTAGAAGTAAAACATAGACCAGTATATCTTATTAAAGAAACAGAAAAAACAAGACCAGGAGAGAAAAAATGATAAATGCATATGACTTTGACGGAACAATTTATGATGGAGACTCTTCCGTAGACTTTTATCTATACTGTCTAAAAAGAAAGAAAAGAGTATTAAAAAAACTACCCATTCAAATGTGGGCAGCTCTTTTATATGTCTTAAAAAGAATCGATAAAACAGCATTTAAAGAAAAAGTATTTTCTTTCCTACAAGAAATAGAAGATGTAGATACTTATATCAAAGATTTCTGGAAAGAACATGAAAAGAAAATGAAAGACTGGTATCAAAAACAAAAAAAAGAAACCGATGTCATTATATCCGCATCTCCTGAATTTTTATTAAAACCATTAGAAAAGAAATATCATTTTACTGTAATTGCAACCAAAGTAAATAAAAAAACAGGACTCTTTGAATCAAAAAATTGTCATGATGTAGAAAAAATAAGAAGATATGAAGAACAATTTCATAAGAAAATAAAAGAATTTTATACAGACTCTATTAAAGCAGATAAACCAATGCTAGAATATGCAAAAGTAGGGTATGTAGTAACCAAAGACAAAATAGAAAAGTATGAAGGTGAATAAAATGAAAGAAAATCAAAATAAAATCGTAAAAAGATTATTCTTGTTTTCCTTTTTTTACCTTCTTTTTTTAGGAATTTTATTAAGTTATAACTATGATTTAGGATCTAGTTATAATCTGTTATTTGACTCAGATACCGGAAGAATTGTATTAGATGCAACAGAAACAATTGCAGAGCACTATAGAGCAGCGGTTCACCCCTTATTCATCTTATGGGTACAACCAATGGTTCTATTACTAGGAGGATTTCTTCATAATAAAATTTTATCAATCATTGTATTATCTTCTCTTGTAACTTCTCTTTCCGTTGTCTATCTATATAAGACATTAGAAACCATTAAAGAAAAAGAAAAAAGTAATATCTTGTTATCTCTTATTTATTTATTTGCATTTTCAAACATTATTTTTACAACAGGACTAGAAACGTATAACTTTGCAGCATGTTTTCTAATAATGATGTGGTACTACTTTATCAGAAAAGAAAAAGAAAAGTTTGATACTGCTTCTTTTGGTATTTTAGTCTTACTTGCAGTGATGACTTTCTCCTTTACCATCACGAATATTTTGATTTATGGAATTATGATAGGAATGCTATGGATTACAAAAAAGATTCATTGGAAAAATATTTTAGGAGTAGGAGTTATATCCATTCTTCTAGTAGTAGGATTAAATATTTGCCAAAAAGTAGTATGGCAAGAAGCCCCTTTCTTTTGGAAGGGAGATGTCAATCAAGAATTAGAATTTGTTCAAAAAACAGGTAGTGTAAAAGAAAAAGTAAAAAATGTTTTAACAAATGATTATTATAATTCCTTACTAAGTAGTAAATTAAAAATGGAAATACGATATGGAACAATCTATAATCAGCAAAACTATATCATTACATTTGATTCCATGAATATTTTTAATTTTATCATTCTATCCTTATTCTATATCTTATTAATCTTCTTATTAGTAAGAAACTTTACAAAGAAGAAGATATGGAATAGTTCTCTCTTACTCGCACTAGGAGTAAATACAGTATTACATATGTTTTATGGAGTAAATAGTACTTTCTTATATTCTCTACATTTCTTATATATACCAATTCTTTTATTAGGAACCAATCTATTATTAGAAGAAGATAAAACCTGGAAAAAGACAGGAACAATTTTCTTAGGAATCTTCCTAATAATCGAATGTATTCAAAATAATTACTATTTCTATGAGGTTTTAAAAATGGTAAAAGAAGTAATCAATCCAAATTATTTAATGGCAAACTTAAAAACACCAACGGTAATTGCATTAGAATTAGGAATGCTATTAGTAGTGGCAATCTCTCTAGGTCTATTCTGCTTTGGCATAAAAGCAATCAAAAAAGAAAAGAAAATAGAAAGAAAAATCCTAGTAGCAGCCTTTTTAGTACTAATCGTAATTGGCAATTCTGCTATGTTCCTTGAACTAGAAACAGCAGAAGGAAGAAATAGTATTTTATGGAAAGTTTTAGCAGGAAACCCAAAAGAAATAAAATCCAAAACCAAAGAGGATTATCTACAAAAAGACTTTAAAAAGTACTTCAAAGAAGAATTCAAACAACTAGATGCCTATAAAAAAGAAATAGAACAGTTTCAAGAAGAATTTGATACTGTGGAAGTAAACTCTCTTAACTGGACAGATTATTATTACTTTGGATTAGGAAATAGAAGAAAACTTGTTTATCGACCAGGAGTATTACTAGATATTGATACAAAAGAAGTAATAGAAAGTTTTACAGAAGAAGAGCACTTTATTATTCCAAATACTTATACCGTAATCATTAAAACAAAAGAAAATGACTACATTAAAATAGTAGAAAAAGAAGATGGCGTTCACTTTATCAAAAATAAAGAAGAGAAAGTAATAGAAGGAACGACTACAAAAATAAATCTATATTCTTTTAAAGGTCAAAAATATGAACAAATGAAGAAAGAATTATATGGAGAAACTTTATTTAATATTAAAGAGGGAGTAATTTATCCAAACTTCATTGTTTATGAAAAACCATGGTATCGTGATGGAGCCATGACTTGTATGGTATTAAAACAAACAAAGAATACGGATTTAATTAAAGATTGGGTAGCAAAAATAGAGGATATCTACGATAGACAAAATGCAGGAATAGAAGAAGCGGATAATTTAGGAGAACTTTTATATATTCTTTCTACACAAGAAGACAAAAGAGAAGATCTAATCGATAAAATTGAAGAAGAAGCAGAAAGAATCGCAAGAGAAAATTCAGATGGATATTACATTACAGGAAAAACCGATTTTGGAAGTCAGCCACTATACCAAAATTTATGGTATAAGTTAGGAATAGAAGCAGTAGGGAGAAGTTACCACTTTGACCTAGAAAGTATCCCACAAGATGGATATTCAAAAATGGCATGGTGGAGCGACTATCAAGTAGAAGCAAGAGACGGAGACGCTTCCAAAGAATTTCCATATCTAAGTTATGCCGAAAGACATAAAGGAAAAATAGGACAAATAACCATCAACAAAAACCTATATCCACTATCATGGGAAATAGGAGGATCACAAGCAAAATACGAAAATTATAAGGGAATTGATGACCAAATGATATCACTTCGTACATCGCCACTTCATTCATGGTCTTCATCCGAATTATTGTTGCTATTGCTAGAAGAAACAGGGGATTACCAAAAAGATTAAGGTTGCATAATCCCCTTTCTTTTACTATAATGAAATAGAAAGAGTGATAAAAGTGAGACGTCGAGTAAAAAGAAGAAAAGAAAACTCAATTTGGGAAAGAGATTCTATGAAATTATTCACAATGCTTTGCGAATATTTTCTTTGTGTACTAGTGTTATTTTCTCTAGGACAATTAATCAATGGAATCAATCTTTCTGTCATTCAAGTAATGAGTATTACAATACCAATTATTCTCTACTTTTATAAAAGAAAAACCACTTGGAAAAAAGATATCATCATCTGTACAATTTATCTTGTTCTATTGTTAGGAACTCCATTTTTATCTTCTAGAACTTATGATTTAACAGTAGATGGAAACACATATCACAAAACAGCAATTGCTTTTATCAATAGCGGATGGAATCCATTAGGAGAAGGCATCAAAGAATATCAAAAAACACATGACGATATCATTAAAATTCAAGAGTCAAGTAAAGCCGATTTATGGGTAGAACATTATCCAAAAGCGACATGGATATTAGCAGCCACGATTTATCATATGACCGGAAGCATAGAAAGTGGAAAATGCATTAGTTTTATCTTTATGATTATGCTTATGATGATTAGTTACGAATGTCTAAGACGGATTCTAGATAAACGTTGGGCCTTTGGTATTTCAATACTATTAACTCTAAATCCCATTATGCTATCTCAATTCTTTTCTTACTATGTAGATGGAATTATGGGAATCATGTTTATAATAGAATGTCTCTTATTATTCCAATTAAAAGAAAAAGAACCAGTACCAAAAGAACTATGGATATGTCTAATTGCAATTGCATCTATTTTTGTAAATTTAAAGTTTACTGGACTTCTATGTTCAGGAGGAATTGCTGCAGTCTTTTATTTCTATGATTTATGGAAAAATAGAAAAGAAAAAGATTTAAAAACCATTTTCCTAAGAATAACAGGAATGTTTGTTGTAGTCTATGTCATAGCAATATTCCTAGTAGGATCCAATTCCTATGTTAAAAACACTATCGATCATCATAATCCGCTATATCCCATTATAGGAAAAGATAAAGTAGATATTGTAACAACCATGCAACCAAAAGATTTTAATGAGATGAGTCATTTGAAAAAATTTGTATATGCCTTATTTTCAAAAACAGCAAATACAACCTATGATGATGGAAGACCAATTCTAAAAAATCCAATAAAAATAGATCGTTCAGAAATCGACAATTTAATGATAGC
>CANRPY010000019.1 GCA_947632595.1 uncultured Bacilli bacterium
AATATTATGAAAGAAAAAGGTATGATAGAAAAAGTTGGTAATGGTATTTATATTGATTCAAGTAAAATAGAAGATAGTTATTTTGTATTTGGATTAGAACTTTCAAACATAGTTTATTCCCATATGACTGCACTTTTTTTTCACGGACTTTCTATTAAAGCACCCTGTGATAAGTATGATATAACTGTTCCAAATAACTATTTTAATTATAAAATTAAAAGTCATAATGTTTTTTATGTTGATAAAAATATTTATAAACTTGGTTTAACACAAATTAATACTCCAATGGGTAATCAGGTAAGAGTATATGACATTGAAAGATGTATTTGTGATATTATTCGATCTAAAAATAGAATGGATTCTGAACATATTAAATATAGTATTAGAGAATACATTAAAAGAAAAGATAAAGATCTTGTTAAACTATCTATGTATGCTGATAAAATGGGTATAAAAAAAGAAGTAATGGATTATATGGAAATGTTTTATGAATAGTTTGCAATTAAAAGATCAATTAAAAAATATTTCTAGAAATAAAAAAGTAGATTTTAATTCATTACTTAGGCTTTATATGTATGATAGGTTTTTAGAAAGACTTTCAAAAAGTAAATATAGGGATCATTTTGTATTAAAGGGAGGATTTTATTTAAGTACTTTATTTGGCGTGGAGAATAGGGCTACTATGGATATTGATATGGCTTTTAAAAATGCTAGTTTTGACGAGGATACAATAGTTAAAATGATAAAAGAGATCATATCAATAAAAATTGATGATAATGCTAAAATAAATTATCTAGGGATTTTACCAATAAGAGAAGAAGATGAATATGGAGGATTTAGAGTTATTATAGAAATTACACATGAGACTATGAAACAATCTTTTCATATTGATATCGCTACAGGAGATCCAATTACTCCAAAGGAAATAAGATATAAATATTTGCCGTTATTAGGTAAACAATACATAGATTTGTATGCTTACAATATGGAAACGGTGTTGGCAGAAAAAATAGAAACGATATTAAATAGACTTGAATTAAATGGTAGAATTAGGGATTTTTACGATATTTATTTGATATATATAAAATGTTGGGATACTATTAATATTGAACATTTCAAAAAAGCAATAAATAAAACTTTTGGTAAGAGAGAGTATACAGGTAATCCGTATGAAGCATTAGACGTCATAAGAAATAGTGATATATTAAAAGAAAGATGGAATAAATATCAAAAAAATTTTGCTTATGCTGAGGGTATAGAATTTAGTGAAATAATAAATTGCTTAGAAATAATGATTGATCAATTTGAAATTGTTGATGTTTAGGTGGAAAAATAATGAATAAAAGAATAGTATTTATTAAATATAGCATTTTAGTAATTAATATTTTTATTTATATTTATTTGGTTTTTATTGGGATAAATCGTTTTATTTATCATATTTCTTATTATAAATGTGTTTTATTTCTGTTACTAATTAGTTTATTTGTTTATACCTCTAGTCTTTTACTAAAAAAAGAAAAGGACTATAAAATAAATATCGTTATCTATATTATTCTCTATTTACTATTATTGATAAGTATTACTTTTTATATTGGTAGAGTCAATATTGAGTTTTATAACTGGTGGTATTCTGGACAATATATTCCTTTTGTTACTATAAGTAATCAATTTAAATATGGTAGTATTTATTCTATTTTAAAAAATATAATAGGTAATAGTGTTATGTTAATACCTCTTTCTTTCTTATTGATGATAAAAAACACAAAATATAAAAATATTATTAAACAGTCACTTATTACAATACCTGTTATTATATGTATTGAAGTTCTACAATCCTTTACACATACAGGTTCTTTTGACATCGATGATATTATTTTAAATTATTTAGGAACATTAATATTTACATTTTTAATAACTAGGTTTAAATTCATTGATAAGATTAGAAGTTTATTTTTTACGGATTATCATTTCAATAGTAAATTAAAATATGTGATATTCTATTCTAGTTTAGTGCTATTAATTATATTTGATATTACTTTCTTTTTAGGGCTTATCCATTAAGTTATCAGTACAAGTTATAATTTATAGAAACTGAATGCCAATTCTAAATAGAAATTTTAAAATAATTATGATGGAGATGTAACATTGGAACTTTGTTATCGATATGATTATTTAAAAATGGGAATTGATTAATTTTATAAGAAAGGTTATGAAGTTGGAAATCAATTAAGAGATATGTTTGATGAAGTAGATGGGAAGGGAGAGTGAATTAAATGGAATCATTAGGTTCTCAGAGGAGATATGAATGTGAAAAATTACCGGATTTTTATTCTGTTAGAAATCAGGATCAAATAAATTATTCTTTGGAAGGAATGGAAAATAAGAAATGTTATTTATTTTTAGATAATGGTTTTACTTCTAATATTATTGAACCAAATAAAAGAGATATTCAATTTATATGGGATGGTTTTTTGTTATTTACGGATTCTGAAATTACACCAGAAGATATTCAAAATGGGGTTGATTTATATCAAGCTAGATTAGTTGCTTTACAAAGAATGAGTCTCTTGCATCAAAAGAGTAATTCTCCTGAAGTGAAACATTATATTATAGAGAAATTACAAGAGAGAAATATTCCATATGAAGAGATGCCTGATACGAATTATGTTGATGGGTATCCTTCTCAATGTGATTTGTGGTCAACTAGAGATTTTTCTGTTTTATTAGATGTCATTGATTGTGTGAGTGATGGACAAGCCTATTATAATGGAAATTCTTATTTTCGTTTTGAAATTACTTTTCCTCAGTCGGGATTCCCTAATTTCCTTTATAGTCACTATGGGGCTGTTATTTTACATGGAAGTGATGGTACTGCGATATCTAGACTTATTCATCATAACAAGCAATTAAGGGATACTATTGAAAATATTGTTGGAACGCAAAAATTATATTCTTTTTTAGAGGGGAAAGATTATCCAGGGGTTTCTATCTCTGATCTTCATAAGGGAATTCAAAAATAAGATTTTGACCTCAAAAATATTGTAGATACTTGTAAAGAGGGGATTTCTATTATTGAATCCCTTTTCTTTTTGAGATAAGATTATACTAGTAGGAGTTGATTTAGTTGGATAAGATTGTTGTTTATTCTGATGATGGAACGAGGGAAGAAATGGAAGTTGTTACCATATATGAAATGTCTAATCGTCCTTTTCATTATATTATTTATCGTAGTTTTCAAGATGAATATTATGTTGGAAAATATATGGGTGATCAAGTTGTTGATTTAGATACCGATTTAGATGCTTTAGAGATGAAATATGCAGAAGGAATCTTAGAGGGATTGGTAGGTAGATAATATGGAATTAAAAAAGAATCCAAAACATAAAAAGCTAGACCTTAGTCAGCTTGATTTATTTAAACGTAAGAGATTGGGTGTTCGTGTAGGAGCTGGTTTACTTTCTCTTATATTACTTACTGGATGTGGGAAAGATGTTACTGATCACGATAAATATGATTCTGGTTATGTAGAAAGTGGTTATGAACAGATGATTGATGAAGAAGATGAGATTGTTGTTCCTGAGCATGCTCCTAGTGAGACTATTTCTATTCCTTCCTACTTTTATGTTTATCAATTTGATGATGATAGAGTTGTTAAAGGAGATACTTATACCTATGATGATTTGGCTCATGTAGAAGAGTGTTCTGTTGTCATACAAGAAGATGGAAATTATGATTATTTAAATTATATGCCTAATTTGAAAGAGATTTCTATTACCGATGTTACAGGGGAACAGAAATTAGCATCTATTGATGGAAAAAGATTTCCTGCAGGAATTAAAATAAAAATTCTTTCTCCTATGGGTACTGGAGTATTTGATCAAGAGTCTTATGGATTTTTACGTAGAATACCATCTATTGATACTTTACAGGTTGGAAATGACAGTTCTGAAATGAATATTGATTCTACTTTTTTACAAAGTCTTAAAAATGTTAAAAATTTAAAATTGGGATTAGGGTATGATTCTAATTTTCATTATCAAGATCTTACTTATTTAGATTCTTTAGAATTACTAGGAAGACCTTATGATATTGCTTTATACTTTTCTTTAGATTCTTTAGAAGAATTGGAAAAAGCTGGAGTTCATATTCAAACGGAAAATCTAGAATTGATTCAAAAAACTAGACAAGAAATAAGAAATTTATATCAGTCTTTATCGGTTCCAGAAGATGCGACAGATCAAGAAAAATTAAATGCTATCTTAACATGTGTTTTATCTAAATTAACTTATGATCCTGAAGTGAAAGATCAATTATATGGAAGTGGAAAAGTGGATTCTTCTTTGAATGAGTCTTTTTATGAGAATGGATACTTAACCGCTGCCTTAGAAGATCCTACCCAGATTTGTGGGAATTATGCTGCTCTTACTTATGCATTATGTCAAGAAGCAGGACTTAGTGTTTTCAATATGAGTTCTAATAATCATGCTTGGAATGCTGTTCAAGTAGGGGATTACTATTATTATGTGGATTCTACTTGGTTAGATGGAGTTACGGTTAATCAACCGGTTACTCATTCGGAACAAACTGCTGATGGATTAACGATTACATATGATTTTATTCCACAAAGTGCAGAGGAAGTCTTTCAAGAAGGAAATCAGGAAAAAATTTCTCAACTTCCTTGGTATATGGAAGATCCTACTAATTTCTCTCAAGTGGAAAACGATAAAGAATCTCATCATGCAAGTTCTATTCCTTCCGGTCTTACTTTGACTGCAATTCCTGAAGATGAGAAAGTTCAAAATGAAGGAGGTACTTCGGTAGATACAGAAAATACAGAAGAAAGTATTCCAGATATTACTAATCAGAAATTTAAATTAGAAATTGATGGAAAAGTCTTTATTATTGGAGGAGCTGCTCTTGCGGGAATTTTATCTGCTTTAGGAATTGGGCTTTTGGTTCATAAGAAAAAAGAAAAGAAAAGATTAGAAAGACTTAGAAGACAAAGAGAGTTTGATAGTATGTTTTCATCCTCTTCCACAAGTTCATTTGGAGAATCCAATTATGGTTCTTCTAGTTTCTTTGATCCGCCTGGTTTTGGTAGATAATCTTAGAAAGTCACTATTATGTGACTTTCTTTTTTTGACAAATGATTCTTTTTTATGATATATAAATAATAGATGTTAGGGTGTGGTTCGGATGAAGAAAACAGGTTTTGATAAAAATCAATCTTTGGCGATAAAAGGAGTTGCAATTTTGATGATGCTTTTCCATCATCTGTTTTGGAATCCTTCTTTTTTTTCCAAATATAAAATCTCATTTTTTCCTGTGGAGGGGGGTCACATTATTCACCTAGCAGGGTCTTTTAAAATCTGTATTTGTTTATTTGCCTTTGTATCTGGATATGGTCTTTTTCAATCGTTCCGGTCAAAATGTAAGAAAGATGAAAAGATGCTTAGTACTCTAAATGGAGAGCAAAAAGAACAATATCAAGTTAAGAGCTCTCTTAAATGGGTTACTCATAGACTCATTCATTTACTATCTGGTTTTTGGTTGATTGCACTCTTTTGTTTTGTTTTTTTTCAACTTATTGATGGTCGTACGTATACTTTATATTTTTCTCATGGTATTTTTGCTGGAATTTTACAAATGCTTTTTGATTTTTTTGGTTTGAGTTTTTTAATGGGGACGAATAGTTTAAATGCTACTTGGTGGTATATGAGTTTAGCTATTGTATTTGTTCTCATCTTTCCTTTTCTTTATCGCTTCATTCGTAAATATGGATATTTTACTTTGTTTGTAGGATACTTTTTCTTGTTTAGAATGTTTTCTCTTTCTAACAATTATATTCATTTTTCGATTGCTATGATGATAGGGGTGTTTTTTGCAGATAAAGATTTACTATCAAGAATTGCAAATTATAAAATTTGCAAAAATGGGGTTCTTAATAAACTTGTTAAAATGATTTTAGAACTGATTGTTCTATATGTTTTTTATCATACATTTCCTACTCTTTCTTATGAATTACCTGAAATTTATTTTGGAATTTTTCCTACTCTTGTTATTTTATTTTTCTATGAATTTATTATTGATGTTCCTATTGTTAAACAAGTCTTACAATTTCTAGGAAGATACTCTATGTATATTTATTTGATTCATGATTTCTTCTTGTCTGTTCTTTTCAAAGATCTCATTTATTCTTATTCTCATTTTATTCTTTGCTTTTTCTTCCTTTTAGGTTTGTCTCTTTTGGCTGCTTTCTTCTTTGATGCTTTCCAAAAGATTTTAAATTATTCTGAAAAAATGGATCAGTTATCTTTTAAAATTCAAAAAGCAATTGACCAACAAAATTCTACACAGAAGAGTGTGTAGAATTTTTTCTTACATTATTGTAAGATTGATTTCTTGATTTTGATAGTATACTAATAGTAAAGTGGTGGTTATTTTGAGTAAAATTATGATTATTGAAGATGATAAGGATATTGCGGAAGAGATAGGGGATTTCTTACAAAAAAATCATTATGAGGTCTTTCTCTTAGAGGACTTTTCCAATCCCATTTCTAAAATACTTGAGGTGTTACCTGACTTGGTGTTATTAGATATTAATCTTCCTTATCAAAATGGAGAAAGTCTTTTACAAGAACTTCGAAAAGAATCCAATCTTCCGGTTATTATGCTTACTAGTAAAAATACGGAAATTGATGAGGCTCTTTCTATTTCTTATGGGGCGGATGATTATATTACGAAGCCTTTTAGTCCTAATATTTTATTACTTCGAATTGGAGCAGTTTTAAAAAGAGTGGATAGAGAAGTATCTATTTGTACTTATAAAGATTTACGTATTTATTTTCAAAAAGGGGTTATCAAAAAAGGGGAAGAAGAAGTTATTTTAACAAAGAATGAGACCATTATCTTTTCTTATTTGTATCAACATCAAAATCAAATTGTTAGTCGAGATGAGCTCATGACAGATTTGTGGAATAATGATGAATTTATTAATGATAATGCATTAACGGTTACGATTAGTCGTTTGAGAAGTAAATTAAAAAGTATTGGTTGTGAGGATATGATTGATACTAGAAAGGGAATAGGGTACATTTTATCATGAAATTTTTTAAATATTTAAAAGATCAACTTTATTTGTTTCTTTTCTTTGGAGGCATTTATGGACTTCTTCTTTTAATTTTTTTTGCCTTTAAGATTGATCCCTCTGTCATTCTTTCTACTTCTTTCCTTTTCTTTTGTTTTTTTCTAATTGTTCTTTTGACTCCTTATTTTCGTATGAGAAAATTTTATACCGATCTTCTGCAAAATATTGAAAGATTAGAAGAGAGTTATTTGGTACTAGAGACTTTACCAAAACCAGAATTTTATGAGGGAGAATTATTAGTATCTGCCTTATATCAAATTAATAAATCTATGAATGAGAATGTAAGACTTATGGAAGAGCATTTGCAAGACTTTAAAGAATATATTGAAATGTGGATTCATGAAGTTAAAATTCCTATCTCTACTTTGAGACTTATGAGTGATCATCATGGATTTGATAAGAGAGTAAAATTACAACTAAAAAGATTAGAAGATTATGTTGACCAAGTTCTTTATTATGCAAGATGTGAAAATGCAGAAAAAGATTATTTGATTAAAGAAGTAAATTTGTCTAAAGTTATTAAGAATGTAGGTCTTAAAAATATGGATGATTTATTAGAAAATAAAATTGAATTTATTGTAGAAAATGTTCCATATAAAGTATTAACAGATTCTAAATGGTTGGAATTTATTTTAGGACAAATCGTTAATAATAGTATTAAATATAGAAGAAATATTCATCATTCTTATATTAAGATATATGCTTTTGAGGATGAAAATAAAATTACTTTGGTTATTGAAGATAATGGAATTGGAATTAAAGAATCTGATTTAAAACAAGTATTTGATCAATCTTTTACTGGAGAAAATGGGAGAGGTACTAATCAATCTACTGGGATGGGATTGTATATTACTAAAAATATGTGTAAGAGATTAGGTCATCAAATAGAAATAGATTCCCAATATCAGAAATATACAAAAGTATTTATCTTGTTTTCTAAAAATAAATTTTATGATGTTTTAAAATAATGTTTCAAAATTGTAATGTTTTGTAATATTAGAAATGCGACAAAATAGTTTTTTTAAATTATGATGTTTTATGAAAGGAGAAATTATATGGAAAATATTTTAAAAGTAGAAAAAATTGAAAAATACTATGGTAGTCGTTCTTCTTTAACAAAGGCAATTGATCATTTATCTTTTGAAGTAGAAAAAGGAGAGTTTGTTGCGATTATGGGAGCATCTGGTTCTGGAAAAACAACTCTTCTTAATTGCATTTCTACAATTGATCGAGTAACTAGTGGTCATATCTATGTTGGAGGGCAAGATATTACAAAACTAAGGGGAAATGGACTCAATCGATTTCGAAGAGAAGAGTTGGGTTTTATTTTTCAAGATTTTAATTTATTGGATACTTTAACTGCTTATGAGAATATTGCTCTTGCTTTATCCATTCAAAATGTTAAAGAAAAAGAGATGGATGAAAAAATTAAAAAAGTAGCAGATGATTTGGATATTTTAGATGTTTTGAATAAATATCCTTATCAGATGTCAGGTGGAGAAAAACAAAGAGTTGCGAGTGCTAGAGCAATTATTACGAATCCTAAATTGATTCTTGCTGATGAACCTACAGGGGCACTTGACTCTAAATCTTCTAGGATGTTGCTTGAAAAATTTCATTATTTAAATGAAAGAGGAGCTACGATTCTTATGGTTACTCATGATGCTTTTACTGCAAGTTATGCAAAAAGAGTTCTCTTTATCAAAGATGGTAAAATTTTTAAAGAACTTCATAAGGGAGAAAGTTCTCGAAAAGAATTTTTTGATAAGATTATTGATGTCGTAACTTTACTAGGTGGGGATTTAAACGATGCTTTGTAAGTTATCTTTTAAAAATATTAAGAAAAGTATAAAAGATTATGCCATCTACTTTTTTACACTTATTCTTGGTGTAGCAATCTTCTATGTTTTTAATGCCTTAGATAGTCAAACGGTTATGATAAATGTTTCTTCCTCTACAGCAGAATTAATTGATTTAATGATGACAATACTTTCTAGTGTTAGTGTGTTTGTTTCTTTTATCTTGGGATTTTTGATTATTTATGCTTCTCGATTTTTGATGAAGAGAAGAAATAAAGAATTTGGTATTTATCTTACTTTAGGGATGAGCAAAAGAAAAATTTCTTTCATTTTATTTTTAGAAACGCTTCTTATTGGAATTTTATCTTTATTTGTTGGACTTGTTTTTGGTGTTTTGCTATCTCAAATTATGAGTTTAGTTGTTGCGAATATGTTCGAGGCAAATCTCACAAAATTTTCTTTTGTCTTTTCTACATCTGCTTGTATTAAAACGATTTTTTATTTTAGTATTATGTATTTACTTGTTATGATCTTTAATACGATTAGTGTTAGTAAATGTAGGTTAATTGATTTATTAAATGGGTCTAAGAAAGCCGAGAAAATCAAACTGAAAAATCCTTATTTATGTATTTTTATTTTTATTGTTTCTTGTATTGTACTTGGAAAAGCCTATCATATGGTTACTG
The DNA here is from genome assembly GCA_947632595.1 of uncultured Bacilli bacterium. GTDB lineage: Bacteria > Bacillota_I > Bacilli_A > RF39 > UBA660 > UBA3789. The sequence goes on from CANRPY010000019.1 coordinate 9,633, forward strand.
TTGAGTTTTTAAGTTTACAAGATGTGAAGGATGCGATAAAACCAATTCTTATGGGAGCAGTAAGTACTTTCTTTATTTTTTGGTCTTTATCAGGACTTCTTTTACGAATTTGTATGAGTATAAAGGGATTTTATTATAAAGGTTTAAATAGTTTTACCTTAAGACAATTCTCTAGTAAAATTAATACTACTGTTTTTTCTACAACAATTATTTGTCTAATGTTATTTATTACAATTTGTTTGTTATCTGCTTGTCTTACGATGAAAAATTCTATGAATGCTAATATTCGGGAACTTGCTCCCGTAGATGCTGATTTTTCTATTATTATGAATATGGATCGATACTATGATGATTTTAGAAGTATGGGATTTAATGATGCTCAAATAAAAAATTCTCATTATACCGTAAAAGAAATGTTTGAATTGTATGACTTTGATATTACTTCTTACTTTAAAAATTATATTGAAGTTAATCTTTATACGACACCAGATCTTACTATGAATCATACTTTAGGTTCTAAGTTAGAAATGGTTAGAACTAATTTTCCTTTTTTAGATTATGATGATCCAGAAGCGATTATGAAAATTAGTGATTATAACCAGGTAGCTAGATTATATGGAAAGAAGGAATATTCTTTAGAAGAAGATCAATATATGATTATTGCGGATTTTAAATCTATGGTAGAAATTCGGAATCTTGCTCTTAAAAATCATGAGACTCTTTCCTTATTCGGAAATACTTTGAGTCCTAAATATGATTCTTGTCAGGATGGATTTTTAGAGATGTCTAGTAATCATATTAATACTGGAATTATATTAGTACCTGATAATATTATTGATGAAGAATATTTATATGAAAATCATTTGATAGGTAACTATAAAACAAGTGATCCAGAAGAAATTATGGAGATAGAGAATCAAATCAATCAATTAGATGGTGATAATCCAAAAGTAAATGAATATTTGCTTCCAGGTGGTTCTACCAAACTTGCTATTCGTGAAGCAACGGTTGGGTTATCAGCAATGGTTACTTTTATTGGTCTTTATTTAGGAGTTATTTTCTTAATTAGTAGTGCAGCAATATTAGGATTAAAAGAATTATCTGAAAGTAGTGATAATAAAGAAAGATTTCAAATGCTAAGAAAAATTGGTGCCGATGAAAAAATGATTACTAAAGCTTTATTTAGACAAATTGCTATTTTCTTTTTGTTACCTTTGATACTTGCTTTGATTCATTCTATCTTTGGAATTATGTTTGCTGTTAAAGTGTTAGAAGTATTTGGAACGAATGAATTATTGCCTTCTATTATTGCAACAGCAATATTCCTTATTCTTATCTATGGTGGATATTTCTTTATTACTTATTTTTGTAGTAAAAATATTATTAAAGAAAAATATTAGGAGATGAAATATGAATTTTATAAAAGAAAAAATACCATTTTTATTAGGAGTTCTTGCTTTTCTTTTTCTATTTGGTATTACTTATTATTATTTGTTTATACATCAAGAAATTTATTATTTACAAATTGATAATACAAAGAAGGTTTCTTTAGATTCTAGTCAAGATATGAAGTATCAATATACTTTATATGGATACCGAGAAGATGGTAGGAAAAAAGAAATTACTTTTAAAGCTAGTAGGGAATTAAGAGAGGGAGCTTTCTTAATGATTGAGTATATGGAAGTTACGGGAGTTCATTCATGGAAGGAGGTGCAATATAAGGAACTTCCGAAAAAAGTAAAACAAAAATATTTAGCACCTTAAAACACTGGGAAATCGTTTTGATTTCCTTTTTCTTATGTTATACTAATAATAATTAAGATTGGGTGTGAAGAGTATGTATGATGTTATTATTGTTGGAGCAGGACCTGCAGGACTTACTTCTGCTATTTTTGCAAGAAGAGCGAATTTAAAAGTTCTTCTTTTGGAGGCTTTACAATATGGAGGACAAATTGTGAACTCTATTCATATCGAAAATTATCCCGTAGAACCTCATATTTCTGGGTTTGATTTTGCAACCAAACTTTATCAACAAGTAAAAGATTTGGGGTGTGATATTTATTTTGAAAAAGTAGTTTCTTTGGAAGATTTTTCTTCTTATAAAGAAGTTGTTACAGAGGAGAATCGTTATTCTACCAAAACAGTTATTTTAGCAACAGGTGCATCTTGTAGAAGGCTTGGACTTCTTAATGAGAAAGAGTTTGTTGGGAAAGGGGTTTCTTATTGTGCTACTTGTGATGGGGCTTTTTTTAAGAATTTAGATGTTGCGGTAGTAGGAGGAGGAAATACTGCTTTAGAAGATGCTTGTTATTTAGCAGATCTTGCTCGTTCTGTTTATTTGATTCATAGAAGAAATGAGTTTCGAGGAGATGCTTGTTTGTTAGAAACATTAAAAGAAAAAAAGAATGTTCATTTTTTAACGCCTTACCAGATTATAGAGATTCAGGGTAGAGAAAAATTAGAAAAATTGGTCATTCAAAATTTAGAAGGGGAAGTATCTACTTTATCTGTTCATGGGCTTTTTGTTGCGATTGGAAGAGATCCTGAAAATAAATTTTGTTCCAACCTTATTCCTTGTGATTCTAATGGTTATATTATTGCGGGAGAAAATTGTCATACAAATCTTCCTGGAGTTTTTGTAGCGGGAGATAATCGTACTAAGAGTTTAAGACAACTTGTTACTGCAACTTCTGATGGAGCAATTGCTGCTAACGAAGCCATTCTTTATCTTCGTACAAAATAGGAGGAATTTATGTTATTTAGTGTTATTTTGTTAATCATTTTAATTCTTATCAATGGAATTTTTTCTGCCAGTGAACTTGCTTTTTTATCTTTAGATAAGATTGATATTAAAAATAAAGTAAAAGAAAAAGATAAGAAAGCCATTGCGATTGATCGGATTTTAGAAAATCCATCTTCTTTCTTATCGACCATTCAGATTGGAATTACTTTGGCAGGTTTTTTAGCTAGTGCTTTTGCAGCAGATACTTTTGCGGATTATTTCCTTGTTTTATTACCTGTTATTTATGTTTCTGAATCTTTTATGAGGACAGTGCTTGTTGTTCTTATTACTATTGTTCTTTCTTATTTTACCTTGGTGTTTGGAGAACTTGTTCCTAAAAGAATTGCTATTCATAATCCTTATCGAGTTGCCTCTTTATTTGTTGGGCTTATACGATTTGTTGGAGTTGCTTTTTATCCACTGATTGGGATTCTTACTCTTTCTACGGAATTTATTTGTAAAATCTTTCATATCGAAGAAAAAGAAGATAAATTAACAGAAGAAGATATTAAAAAGATGATTTTTTTAGGTAAAGATGAGGGAGTTATTGAAGAGAGGGAAAAAGAATACTTATTAAATGTTTTTCGATTTAATGATATTGAAGTACGAGATGTAATGACTCCTAGAAAACAAGTGATTTGTTTAAACTTAGAGGATGATTTGAGAGAAAATCTTTCAAAGATTCGAGAATCTAAATTTACTATTTTTCCTGTATATCGAGGAGATATGGATCATATATTGGGAATTCTTAATATTAAAGATATTGTTTTGCATTATCATAAAGATGAGAAGTTTGAACTGGAAAAAATCTTAAAAAAAGTTCTTGTGTTTTCTGAAAATGAAAAAATAGATGATGTATTTCGAGAGATGCAGGAGAAAAAAGAAACGATTTGTGTCATTTGTTCTGAGGATAAATTTGTTGGGATTGTTACTGTTGAAGATGCCTTAGAAGAGATTGTTGGAAATATTTATGATCAGTATGATCAAATTTCTTAAAAAATAAATTGTCTATATTGACTTCATTATTCAACTTACCTATAATAAAATTGTAATAGAAAAGGAGGTATCATATGAAAAAGAATAGTAAAATAATTTTGATATGTGTGATTGGTATTTTAGTTGTCTTACTTGGAGTTTTAGGTTATTTTCTTTTCATGAAAAGTTCTTATTTATCTAAAGAGGAGATTAAGAGGGTTGTTATACAGGATACAGGTTTAGATGAAAAGGAGATTTCTTTTAAAGAAATTGAACTTGATTTAGATGGTGAGACAAAAAAATATGATGTAGAATTTTACTATCAAAAAGTAGAATATCAATATGAGATTGATGCGAAGACTGGTGATGTTTTAACGACTAATTTCGTTAAACAAGATTCTTCATCTATTTCTAATTCTGGAGTAGATTCTAGTACTCAACAAACGTCAGTGATTGATGCAGATCAAGCAAAAGATGTTGCTGTTAAAGATGCTAATCTAACAATTCAAGATGTTGTGTTTACGGATGTTGATTTGGAAGAAGAAAATGGTGTTACTTACTATGAAGTAGATTTTACTTATCAAAATATGGAATATGACTATCAGATTGATGCATTAACCAATACGATTATTAGTAAAAAAGTTGAACCAAAAGATTAAAAAACTATTCTGTTCGAATAGTTTTTCTTTGATATTTTTTCATAATGTCACTACTTCTTCTTTCCACATGGGTAATAGAAGATAGGGCATTTATCATTTCTCGTTCTTCTTGATTTTCCTTGTAATAGAGATTTACTTTCTCTGAGAAGTGAATCTTTTCTTTTGTTTCTTCTTCTGTATAAATACTTCCTACTACAACATCTTGGATTGCATATTTTGTTATATATTCTTTATATTTTTCGATATCTTTACTCGTAATTTGTTCTAAGAATGGTTTTATATATAAGACGGCTGGTATTTGGTGTTTCTTTAGAGTCTTAAAACTATTCATTCTCTCTTTGATAGAAGAAGTGTTTTTCTCTATTTCTTTTTGACTGGAGATCGTTGCACAACTAATAAAGAAAATTAATTGACCTTTGTACTGAATATTTGGGAGTATCATTTCTAAATCTTTTTCTTTGATTTCCTTTTTCGTAGATACTTGTACTTGGTTTCCTTGCTTTAGAAAATAATTTATAATCTCTATTGTTCTTTCTTTTACTGAGACACTCCAACATTCACAAAAACAACCTAGAGTTATTAAAGTATCTTTGTTTTGTTCTATTTTGTTTTCTTTTAAAAACGCTAAGATCTCTTGTAGAGAAATTATCTTATGCTCCTTAAAATTAAATTTAGGAAGATAACAATAAGAACAATGACTATGACATCCAAGAGTAGGGTTTATAAAAATTCTTTTAGAATCCTTTGTAAAAATATAACCATTTTCTAGCATAAAACACCTCTACTTGTCTATACTTTATTATACCTTGTTTTTTAGAAATGGAGATTTTTCTTTACAAAAACTGTAAAATTTGATATAATAATGAACAATTGATGGGGTGAATACTATGAATAAAAAGGTTAATGAAATTTTAAATGTAGTTGAGACGATTTGTGTATTGATTGTTGTATCTTGTATGACGTTTGCTATTGTTCTACATTATGCAGAGAATTTCTCATTTCTTCCATTCTGTATGGGAGGATTGCAAATACTAGGAGTCTTATCAACTGTTATTGTTGTTAGTATTGAATTATTTTTGTTTTATTTAGAAGTACGTAAATTTCGTTTTTTTACCGTAGGATATTATGTTTTAGAATTGGTTACTACAATGTTTATTAATTCTAAATTTCCATTTTCTGGATTAGTGGTCCTTACTTCTTTTAGTATTTTGAAGAATGTTTTCCGTATTTTACAAGTAGAAAAGATTTATCAATTAAGAGCTTTTTATGAAGTATGTAAGAAATTTGGAATTAAAGTAAAAAGACCTGTTGTTCGTAGAAGAAAAGCAGTTAGTGCTGTTAGTGTTTCTGAAAAGAATTCTAAAAAGACAACTAGAACTAAGAAAGAAAAATCATTAGATACAAAAACTTCTAAAAGTTATGCTTAAAATCTAGAGAAAATCTAGATTTTTTTTTATAATGAATACTGGGTGAGCTTATGAAGAAAATGATATGCTTTGATTTAGATGGGACTCTTTGGGATACGGCTTCTTCTACTTATCAATGTGTGAATGAATATTTATTGCAAAACCATTATTCCTTTCAAGTTTCTTTTGATACGATTTCTTCTAATATGGGGAATGCTATGGATGTTTGTGCAAGAAGTTATTTTCCCCTTTTACCAATTGATCAAGCAAAAGAATTATTACAAAAGACTTTTCAATATCAAAACCAATTACTAAAAGAAGGAAAAAGCAAGGGAGATGTTTATCCTGGAGTAGCTTCTACCTTACAGGAATTATCTAAACAATATATTCTATGTATTGTTAGTAATTGTACAGGGGATGCCTATATTCAAAACTTTATGAGAGCAGCTGGAGTAGAAGAATTGATTACAGACTATATTCCTGCTTCTAAATTTTCTATTACAAAAGGAGAAGCCCTTTTACGATTAAAAAAGAAATACTCTGTAGACTCTGTTATTTATGTAGGAGATACCATCAAAGACTTGGAAGCAACAAAAGAAGCAGATTGTATTTTCCTTTATGCAGCCTATGGGTTTGGAAAAGATCTTTCTTCTACCTATGTTGTTCATCATGTACCAGAACTCTTAGACGTTATTCCTAATATTTCGTGGTAAAATAAAAGAGGAGGGATATTATGAACGAGATTAAATGCCCTAACTGTGGGACTGTTTTTCAAATCGATGAGATGGATTATCAATCCATTGTAAAACAAGTAAGAGATCATGAATTTCAAAAAGAAATTGAAATTCGAGAAAAACAAGCAGAACAAGATAAAAAGAATGCAGTACAATTAAAAGAAGCCTCTTTAAAAGAAGATTATCAAGAAAAGATTCATCAAAAAGAAATTGAAATTGAACACTTAAAAAATGATTTAAAGGTAAAAGAAGAACAAGTAGAAAATGAATTAGAGAAAAAATATCAAAAAGATTTACAAGAACAAAAAATAGAAATTGTAGAATTACAAAGAAAATTAGAAGTACAAGATTCTAAAAAAGAATTAGAGAAACAAAAAGAGATTTCTGAAAAAGATAGAGTGATTCATTCTTTAACTAGTAAATTAGAAGAAAAAGAAAATGAGTTTTCTATTAAGACCCATGATTTAAAAGAAAATTATGAAGCTAAATTAAAAGATAAAGAAGAGCAAATTGCTTATTATAAAGATTTTAAAGCGAAACAATCTACTAAAATGATAGGGGAATCTTTAGAAGTTCATTGTAGTACAGAGTTTAATCGATTACGACCACTTTTTTTGCATGCTACTTTTGAAAAAGATAATGATGTAAAAACAGGATCTAAAGGGGATTTTATTTTTAGAGATTATGATGATGATGGAAATGAAATTGTTTCTATTATGTTTGAGATGAAAAATGAAGCAGATGAGACTTCTACCAAACATAAAAATGATGATTTCTTTAAAGAATTAGATAAAGATAGAAGAGAGAAAAAATGTGAATATGCAGTTCTTGTATCCTTATTAGAAATTGATAATGATTACTATAATGATGGAATTGTAGATGTTAGTCATATCTATGATAAAATGTATGTTATAAGACCACAATTCTTTATTCCTTTGATAACCTTAATTCGTAATTTAGCAAGAAAATCATTAGATTATCGAAAAGAGTTAGAATTGGTTAAAAATCAAAATATTGATATTTCTCATTTTGAAGAGAATATGAATTCCTTTAAAGAAGCTTTTGGTAGAAATTATCGACTTGCCTCTGAGAGATTTCAGAAAGCAATTGAAGAAATTGATAAGACCATTGATCATTTACAAAAGACAAAAGAAAATTTATTATCTAGTGAAAATAACTTAAGATTGGCTAATCATAAAGCAGAAGATTTAACCATTAAGAAATTAACTAGTCATAATCCTACTATGGAGAAGTATTTTCAAGAATTAGAAGAGAAAAAGAAGAAAGAAAATAAGAAAGAAGAATAATTCTTCTTTTTTTACATATACTAATAACAAATTAGCACTTAACTATTGACAGTGCTAATTGTTTGTGGTATAACATAAAATGTAAGGAAAAAAAGATGTCCTTATAGGTTTGAATCATTATAAGAAAGGAAGATGATGTATATGATGATCGTACCTAGAAAAAATTTTGATCTATTTGATGAGTTTTTTGATGATCCATTCTTTCATAAAGAAGATAAACATCCTCATCCAATGGCAATGATGAAGACTGATGTGAGAGAAAATGATAACAGTTATATCATTGATGTAGATTTACCTGGATTTCAAAAAGATAACATTAAGGTAGATGTAGAAGATGGTTATCTAAATATTAGTGCAAGTATGGATAATACAGAAGAAGAAAAAGATAAAGGTAAATTTATTCGTAGAGAAAGATTTGTAGGAGAATGTTCTAGAAGCTTTTATGTTGGAGAGCAAGTTCAAAGTGAAGATATTAAAGCATCTTTTAAGAATGGTATTTTAACATTAGAAATTCCTAAAGTCGAAGAAGAAGAAAAATTACCTGAAAAAAAATATGTACAAATTGGAGAATAGTTTTCTATTCTCTTTTTTTTTGGTATAATATCATTGTTTTAAGGAGGGGAGAAAATGGAAAAACTTGTTGTTTTGGATTGTTTTGGACAAAGAATTGATTCTTTTTTAGCAGAGAAATTGGATCTTTCTAGAAGTAAGATTCAAAAGTTGGTAAAAGAGGGGAAGATTCTGGTCAATGATCAGGTTGTTTCCAATTCTTATATGGTCCGAGAAAATGATGTTGTTTTGGTAGATGATGAGTTGGATTATGATATTCATGTTCTTCCACAAGATATTCCTTTGGATATTGTTTATGAAGATCAAGATCTCATTGTACTCAATAAACCTAGTGGTATGGTTGTTCATCCTGCTCCGGGGCATTATGAGGGGACTTTGGTAAATGCTCTTTTATATCGATATGGGGAACTTACTAGTGATTCTTTTCGACCTGGTATTGTTCATCGACTTGATAAAGATACTAGTGGACTTATGCTTGTTGCGAAAAATGATTCTATGTTAGAAAAACTTTCTTCTATGATTGCTTCTAAAGAAGTTGTTCGTAAGTATTTGGCAATTGTTGATGGAGTCATTCCTCATGAAGTAGGGGAGATTGATGCTCCTATTGGAAGAGATCCTCATAATCGACAAAAGATGGCTGTTACGGATGTGAATGGGAAAGATGCGATTACTCATTTTAAGGTGCTTGAGAAATTTCAAAATCATACTTTGGTAGAATGTATTTTGGAGACTGGTAGAACACATCAGATTCGTGTTCATATGGCTTATATTGGATATCCTGTTATGAATGATCCTTTATATGGTAGAGGAAAGGCTACTTCTTTTGGACAAATGTTACATTCCTATTCTTTAACATTTACTCATCCAAAAACAGGAGAAGAGATGCATTTTGAAGTAGAGGCACCTAAGGAATTTCAAGAAGAAATCGAAAAATTAAGAGGTGTAGAAATATGAAAACGATTCAAAGTACTCATGTAGGAAGTTATGGATTTTTGATTCGCAATGATGAAGTTGCTCTTATTCGAAAAGCAAGAGGAGGGTATACTGGTCTTTTGGATATTCCAGGAGGAGGAATTGAACATTTTGAGAGTCCAGTAGATGCTTTAAAAAGAGAACTTATGGAAGAAGCAGGTGTTACGGTTACTCATTATGAATTATTACTAGCTACTTCTTGTACCTTTTCTTGGCAAATGGAAGAAGATGTATTAGAAGATTTACATCATATAGGAATCCTATATAAAGTAGATGTATTAGAAGATGTTGTTAAAGAAGAAGCAGATGGAATTGATTCGAATGGGTGTCAATTTTATCCTATTTCTCAATTACATAAAGAAGAGTTAACGCCTTTTGCGAAAGAAGGATTAGAAGCTTTAGGATATACCTTACAGTAAAAAAAGAAGTTTTCTTTTTTTTTATTTGTTATTCTTTCCATTTTATATTATCATTATTATTATAGGAGAGGATTCATATGGCATTTTATAGTAGTAAAAGTGAAAAAAAGAGTGAAAAACCTAAAGTAGAACCTTTTTCTACCGTTCTTCTTATTCTAGTTTTGTTACTTGCATTTTATGGAGTTGGTTATTTTATTGGTACTAACTTGGTTCCTCAAGAAGAGAAGAGGGTGGATGATGCTTCTAATCAAAAAAAACAAGATGGTACTTATGATGTAGAGTCTCCTAAGATTGTTCGATTACTATCAAATTTAGTATCTGGTAATTCTTGTCAAATTGAAGAGTTTGCGAATAGTCAAGTGATTACTGTAAAAGATCTTTCTCCAGAGAGAATTTTTCAAATTGTAGAGTATGGTAGTTTACTTCCGAGTGATGTTTCTGAAATTAGTCTTGAAGATTTTCAAAAAGAAATTTCTCATTATTTAGCAGATGGATATACTTTTGACCCTTTGAAAATCGATTTTTCTAAAATTTGTAGTTCTTATACCTATGATTTCAAAAACCAAGTATTTAAGAGGGAAGAGAAGGAATGTAGTTCTCCTTGTGGAGTTAATGAGAGTCAGTATCAAATTACAAAAGCAGCTTATCATGATGAAGTTTTAACCTTAACGGTTCGTGTTTTATTTGGTTCTTCTGCAGAAAGTACCAATTATTATAAAGATTATTTACGAACAGAATTTGTTACGAATGATATTGATCAGTTAGATTCTTATTTTTCTCAAGGTGGAGAATATATCTTTACTTTTAAAGATGATAATAATCATTTTGTATTTGTTTCTAGTAAAGCAAAATAAAAGAGTTCCACTTAACTTTGTTGAACTCTTTTTCTTTTTTGAAAATAAGCATCATCACTTTTTTTCAAATTATCTTGTAAGATTCTATATAAGACAATATCAAAAGCTTTTTCTTCAGAGATTTCTCCATGATTAGCTTTGATACTCATTACTTCATAGATTGCTTTTTTTAGTCTAGGATGTCTTTCATATTCTGTTTTTATTCTAAGAGATTTATCAAATGGATATGTTGTTTGTTCTGTAAACTTTGTTACATCTCTAGGAGTATCTGCTCGAAAGAATCTTTCTACATCTTCTCTTGTTCTGATATGATCTCTTAAGAATTCTCTTGTTTCTTTACTACTAACCACATAGTGTGTTGTGTTTGATGTAGTATCACTTAAGAATTTTGTTCTTACATAGCCACCTTCTGTTAGTGTTAAACATTTTGCCATAAAGTCTGTAAATGCTTCTGTTTGAAATGTTGCATATTGTCTATATATTTTTTCAATTTGTTTTAAATCTTTATTAATTTCACGTATTCTAGCAATATCTGTTTGTCTTTGTTGTTGTGATATTTGTCCTCTTTCTACTTCCCCTAGTCTTGCTAATAGTTCTCTATAAATGGTATCTCTATATTCTGCAATTCCTTTAATATTTATACTCATAGAATAACCCCTCCAAAACGATTCCTTATTCTACCATAGTTTTTGGGATTCGTCAATCCATTCTCCCTAATTTATGTATTTGCTTTTTTCTTTTTGAATAGATAAAGTTTACGTAAATAATTGCTTTTTTTTGTGAGTTTTTGTACAATAAAGACATGAGATGTTATGTTGTGGGGGATTGTTATGAAAGATGCTATGTTTCAATATATTCTATCGCAGGCTGCTAAAAATTCTTTAGATGAAGTGAGCGAAGAAGAAGTAGGAGAGTTAGTTTCTTCTACAGAGGATAAGTTAGGTGTTGAGTTGACCGGTTACGCGACTATTGATAAACCATACAATCAATTTTATTCTGAAGAAGTTTTACATAAAGATTTTCCGAAAGAGAAAATTGCAACTGCTGTTCTTAAACGTGCTCAGGGAATCCGCGAAAAAACTGCTTACATATGTGAAAGAAAATTTACATATGGTCAGTTATATGATAATACTTTGAAATATGCAAAAATTTTAAGAGATAAATATCATGTTGGTAGTGGTGATCGAATTGTAATGGATGTTTTGTCCACTCCTGATGCAATATGTGCTTTCTTGGCTGCAAATTTGGTTGGAGCAAAAGTTCGACCTATTGATCCAATTTATAGTGTTGATCAAATTGAACATATTTTAACTGAATATGAACCAAAAATGATTATTTGTAATGCTCTTCATTATGGAAATATGAAAAAGGCTATTGGAAGTAGAGAAATTCCGGTAAGTTATACAAAACTTAAAGGATATTTACCTTTTATTCCAAAAGCAAAAAAACAGGTAATTAATACTATTGAGCGCCTTAATGAATTTAAAATGAAGAAGTCTGGAGACGCTTCTTGGAGCAATTATTGTGATGAGATTGAAAGTGTTAAGGATAAGTCTGTTACTTTAGATGATTTTTCTGCTGAATTTACTCCAAATGAAGTTGCTACTATTTTTTCAACAAGTGGTACCACAGGAGAAGCAAAAGGTGTAGAAGTCACTAATGAAAATTTTCTAAGTAATGTTTACAAGGAATATTATTCAGATTTTGATTTAAGCCCAGGTGATTCTTTATTTAATCCTATGCCTACATGCAGTTCATTTTTTTGGTATGTAATTTCTTTGGCTGCATTCTTGGGCTTGCCTACTTCTTTGAGTCCTTTATTTGATGCAAAACAAAGTCCAAAACAAATCTCTGAAGATAAAAGTACTTGGGTTTTGCTTGGCCCAATCATAATTGAACAATTATGCAATTATATTGAGAGTGTTGAAAAAAACGATTCTGTATTTTTTGATTTTTTATGTAAAATTGAAGATATCTTATTTGGTAAAAATAAACTTTCTTCTGTTGCTGAAATTAAGAGTAAACGCCATTATGTTAGTGGAGGGGACTTATTAACTTTAGATTTGGAGAGAAGAGCAAAATCACATGGTTTGGTTATAAATAATAATCTAGGGACTTCGGAAAATACAGGACCTTCTACAAATCCAAATGGTGGTAGAAGAAATAATATAGCTTATTATGAAGGCTGTGTCGGTGTTTCTTTGCCTGGAAATGATATGGCAATATTTAGTTATGATGAAGAAAATGGAATTCCAGATATTACGGCTGAAAATTATGAACAAGGTATGCGTTATTATGAAATAGGTGAGATTTGTTTTAATGCCAAAAATGCGAATGTATTTGCGGGCTATTATAATAATCCTCGTGCGACGTCTGAGGTCAAGTTAAAACATCAAGATGGAAGTATATGGTATCATTCTGGTGATTTAGGTTATATGGATCCCGCCGGTCATGTTTTCTGTTGTGGAAGAAAAAGCGGGCTTATTGTTCGAGATGGACATAAAGTTTGGGCTCCAAAAATAGAAATGGTAGGGAAAAAAATTCCAGGAATCTCGGATTGTGTTGTTATTGGTGTTCCTGATGATAAAGACAAAGAAGTTCCTGTATGTTTTGTTGTGTTTGATGAAGATGTTAATCCTCAACAAAAAAATTCGATTATTAATAGTTTTTATTCGCAAGTTTTAGTTGATCTTGATTCTAAGCATGTTCCATATTATTGCAAAGAATTAGATGAAATACCGAGAAATCTTATGACAAAAGCAAAAATAGGTGAGTTAAAAAGGATCTATGACGAAGAAATGTTGCCTGAGCTTTCTGATGGAAAAAAGAAAGCAAAAATATTTCTTAAAAATAAATAAACAAGTAAAAGTGTCTGAATTATTCAAATAATTTAGACCTTTTTCTTTTTTTGTATTTATAATAGAATATAATTATGATATAATCTCTTGTAGAAAGTAGGGTGGCGCTGATGCAAAGTAGTATCTATTTTACAGCCTGTTGTTTGATTTTCACAACAATTCTTTTAATTGCATATTTCTCTAAAAAAAGAATTAAAACTTCTGAAAATGCAATCTTTAGTGGTATATCTATTATTACCTTTATTTCTTTATGTTTAGAAATAGCAAATTATTTTCTTATTCGTAGTGGTTTTGATGAAAAAAATCTTTTCTTTATTTTTTGTTCTAAGCTTATTCTTATTTCATTTTATATATGGGGATCTTTATTTTCTATGTATATTAATGTTTCAGCAAATAAAGAAAGCACAAATAGACTTTATAAATACTTAATTCCGACTCTATCTTTGATTATATTGATATTACCAATTAGTTATCTTAAAAAGAATGGAATGGTGATTCCATCTGGATTATCTGTTTTGTTTTTATACTTGGTACTTGGATTCATAATTATTTTATCTCTTATAAAAATGTTATCATTCAAAAAAAGAGATATTAAAAAATTTTATCCATTAATGTTGTTTATAATTTTAACGATGATTTCAACTGTTACACAGTTTTTTAATCCTACTATTCTTTTTTCTGATTTAATTTTTCCTGTTATTTTATTTGTAATGTTCTTTACAATTGAAAATCCTGATTTGAAGATGATTCAACAATTAGAGTTAGCTAGGGAAGAGGCTGATAAGGCTAATCGATCTAAGACTGATTTCTTATCAAG
>CANRPY010000020.1 GCA_947632595.1 uncultured Bacilli bacterium
GCTGTATTGGATAGTAAAGTCCATGGTGTTGTTGTCCATACTAGATAGTAAGTATTTTCTTCTTCTTTTGCCTTAAATGGTACGTATACGGTATTTACTGAAATTTCTTTATATCCTTGTGCTACTTCGTGAGAAGCTAGTCCTGTTCCACATCTTGGACACCAAGGTACAATTTTTAACCCATCATAAATGTAGCCTTCTTCAAAGATTTTCTTTAGAATCCACCACTCTGTTTCGATATAGTTATTGTCATAGGTTACATATGGATGTTCTAGATCAATGAATTGTCCCATCTCTTTTGTGAATTTTGTAAAGTATTCTTCATTTTTCCAAACACTTTCTCTACATTTTTGATTGAATTCTTTGATACCGTATTTTTCAATATCTCCTTTCCCATTAAAGCCAAGTTCTTTTTCTACTTGTACTTCTACGGGAAGGCCATGGGTATCCCATCCTACTTTACGTACAACACGATATCCTTGCATTGCTTTATACTTTGTAATCGTATCCTTTAATAATTTTGCCATCATATGATGAATTCCAGGCATTCCGTTTGCTGTTGCTGGTCCATCATAGAACACATAATTGTCTTTTCTTTGCTTGATACTTTTTTCAAAGACTTTTTCTTTTTCCCAATAATCACTATATTTTTTTTCTACTTCACTGATTTTTCCATTTTCTAATTTTTTAAATTTCATATTACCACTCCCTCTATTTTATCCAAATATTACGAATCCATAATATACGATAAATAATAATAAAAATGTAATTCCTTCTTTTTTGGTAATTTTATAATCGTTAAAGGAAAACATAAATAATAAGATTGCCGCTACTAGCATAACGATTAAGTCGATGTAACTAAACGTTACGGCTCCAATTCCTCCTAGTATCGCTGTTGGAATTCCGATTACGATTCCTATATTAAAGATGTTACTTCCTACCACGTTTCCTATGGCAATGTCATATTCTCCCTTTCTTGTTGCGGTTACGGATGTTACTAATTCTGGAAGAGATGTTCCTAAGGCAATAATGGTTAGGGATATCATTCTTTCGGTAATTCCCAATGCTCTTGCAATATAGGATGCACTATCTACTACAAAGTTACTTCCTAAGATGATTCCTGCAAGACCAATACTTGCAAATACAATAGACTTTTTCATTGTAATAGGTGCTTTTTCTTCTTCATCAATTTTGTTTCTTGTCATACTAATTAAATAATACATAAAGACACCAAAGAATAAAATTAAGATCACTCCATCTGCTCTTGTAAATAAATTTTTTACTCCTTTGTCAAAAATATTATCGGATAATAAAACGGCAAAGGCAGATGTAATCATTAATGTAATTGGTAATTCTTTTTTTACGGTATTATTTTTTACTGTTAGACTATGAAATAAGGATGAGACTCCTAAGATTAGTAAGATATTTAATATATTACTACCTATGACATTTCCTAGTACAATGTCTCCACTACCACTTAGTAATGATTTTACACTGACCGCAAACTCTGGTGCACTGGTTCCAAAGGCTACTATGGTAAGACCTATTAGGATTTTAGATACTTTAAAGTTCTCTGCAATTCCGCTAGCACCATCGACAAAGAAGTCTGCCCCTTTTATCAGTACTACAAAACCTATTATTAATAAAATAATATTTAATAGCATAAATCCTCCTTTTTATCTTATTATGTGGAAAAGAAAAAAAGAACAATCCGCCTAAGGACGAATTGTTCGTGGTACCACCTTACTTTACAAGTTCTCACTTGTCTTATAAACTATAACGCGTTACCGTATTTATCTTATCCATAAATCGCAACTTGAAAGTGATCTGAATACTTCTTCCTCATCTATTTTCACCACCCATAGACTCTCTACTGACTCTAAAATATTCCGTCTTTCGCACATGCTTTCGTGTTTTAATATACCATATCTTCTTTGGAAAAACAATCTTTTTTTCTTATCCAGCATATCGAATGGATATGGTTTTGGTAAGATCTGTTAGTTCTCCTGTTTGTTCGGATACTATATATTTTTGTCCTGAGTTAAGAGAAATTCCTGGATATTCTTTTCCCTCTTCATCTTTAATCGTACCAACGGTGTAGGTACAACTTGATCCTTTATGTTCACAAGTTAGATCTTTGTATAGAATTAGTTGTCCATCAAAGTTTCCATTGGCATCATATACATTATATGTTCCGTATTGGAAACTATGGCTTCCTAGTTGAAGAGTTCCTGATAGTTTTTGTTTTAATTCTTCTTCTTTAGCAAGACGTTCTTCCTCTTCTTTTTTCTTCTTATCTTCTTCTTGTTTCTTTTCTAAGTATTCCTCAAACTTCTTTGATAATTCTGATGTTGTAATTTGATTGTCTTCTTCAAAGTCTTTTTTCTCTATTTTTGTCTTTTCTAGTTCTTTTACATCTAGATTTTTATCCATATGATATTCGATTGCTCTATTTAAAATAACATCGTTTTCATATGTTTTTGTTAATACTAAGTAGTTTTCTAAGAAAGTCTCTTCTTGAATAATGATCTTTGTTGTTGAAATAATTGTATAGTTTCCATCTGATTCTGCAAACCATAAATTCTTTCTTTTTTCAGAAGAATAGGCATATCCTAGAGAATCGATTGCTGTTAAAGGATAACTATCTTCATAGGTTACTTCTTCTTCTAATTCTAATTGAATAATTGCTTTTTGGGTTCCTTCTTCTGCATAAACTATTAGTTCTTGATCATTATCGGAATCAATATCCATACTGATGATAGATACTTTTTCGGTATGAATTCCGTTCTTTTCAAGACCTTTATTGATTTCTTTTACAAGATCCCCACTCTTTAGAGATTTGGTTACTACTTTTTCAAAATTACTTACCTTTCTTGTTTGAACAGTATTTGACTCTTCTTTTTTCTCTTTCTTCGTTGTGAATAAAATGATTACGCCAGCAAGAATAAGTACTACGGCAACCACTATTAAAATGATAATTAATTTTTTCTTGTTGGAATTTGGTTTTTGTTCCTTCTCTTCTGGAATTGGTTCTAATACTGGTTCTTCTACTGGTTCTACAATTACGGGAGTATCTTCTTCTTGTGTCTCAGGAGCTACCGTAGGTGTTTGTTCTACTACCATTTCTGGTTGTGGAATTTGATTAATATCCTTGATTTCCTTTGTTTCTTCTTCGTTCATTTTATCCTCCTTAAATGAAAAGTAGACATTGGTCTACTTATCTTCAATTTCTAATTCATCTATTTTTTCTACAACAGCCATTTGTTGTTGCATAATGAGTTTTAATTTTTTCTTAAACAGATTCATATTTCTTTCTAATAATATTCTTTGTTTTTCTACTTCTTGTGCTCTTAGTAATGCATCATTGATAATTTCTGAGGCATCTTTCTTTGCGTCTTCTAATATTTTTTTTGATTGTTCTTGTTCAATAATCTCTCTTAGAGAAGCTTCCCATTTTTGATAATACGATATTTCTTCTTCCAAAGATTCTATTTTTTCTTCTTGTTGCTTATACTTTTCTTTCATTTCTTCGGAAGAGTTTTCTATCTCTTTCATGAATTGTGTTACTTCTTCTCGATTATATCCATTCTCCTCAAAACTAAATTTTTTCACAGAACCACCTCAGAGTATGTGCATTCATCTAAAAGAAATCGTCTTCTGCCTCTTCCTTTTGATTTGCGTATTCCCCTCTTGATTCTTGTCTTGTTGGTTGATTAGAACTCTCATCACTAATCTTACCATCTACTACTACGTTATTTGGAGTACATAAGAATATTCCTCCGCCTAACTTTTGAATATCCCCATCGATTGCATAGATTGTTCCATATAGGAAATCTACGATTCTTTTTGCTTGGTCAGGAGTTACTCTTTTTAGGTTGACTACCACAGCGTTTCTTCTTTTTAAGTAGTCAGCAATTTGTTGACTTTCCGAGTATGCGCGTGGTTCTAAAAGCATCATTTTAGATCCGGCAATTCCGTTTTGTTCATGATATTCTTCTCTAGAAGTTTTGTAGAATCCCTCTTCTTCTTTCGTTTCTTCTACTTCTTCTCCTGTTCCAAAAAATCCTTTTAATTTATCTTTCACGTTAACCTTCTCCTTTATCTACCTTGCCATTTTATGGCTCTTTTGTTATATATTTCCTACTATTAAGTATTTTATCATATCTTTTTCAAAAGAAAAAGTATAAATTCACTTTTTCTCTGTTGTTTAATTTGCTGGCATCATCATGGTTGGTTGAGCAGGGGCTACTTGTATTTGTTCTGGAATTGCCATTGGTTGAAGAGTTGGCGCTGGTTGTTGTGGTACTTGCTGTCCTACTCCTGGTACTTGTCCAGGTTGAACGGGTGGTGCTTGTGGAACTACCCCTTGTACTTGTCCTGGCATGGCTGCTTGTGGAGTAACTGCTCCCATAATGGCAGATACATCCATTTGATTTGTAGCAGTTGGTTCTTGATACCATACTTTTTCTAGATCTACGTTATTGGATAATGGCCTTGGATCTGGTAGATCAATATACATTGATGTTGGTACTTTGAAGGCACTACCAAAGGCAATACAGTTTCCTGGTTTTAGGTTTTTTAATTGTAATACAATTTCTGATGAAATATTCGGTACCATTTCTTTGATATATTTTAAATCTACTGGGTGCATGGTTCTTAGAATTATGAAGTTTGCACATTGAGATACACAGGTGTCGGATAATTCACTTGGTCTTTGTGTAATTAGTGCTAAAAACATTCCGTATTTACGACCTTCTTTGGCAATACGTTCAAAGATATTGTATCCTAATAATTCAATATCACTGTCGTGTTGTACATAACGGTGAGCCTCTTCAATAATAATATGGAAGGCTCTTGATCCTCTTGGCTTAATCGTACTTGATTTTAAGAATAACATTCTAGAGATAATCTTTGTAATGACTTTTGCTAAACGGTCATCAATATAGTTGATGTTAAAGTTTACAATTTGAACACGGGTAGATGTTGCACTATCCCATAATAGAGAATCGATAAATTGATCTCTTGTAATATATTTTGGATACGTGAAGTAGTGTCTATTATCTCCTGTTGCTAGAGAGTGAAGACGTACACTCATAACATTGGCATTGTCGAATACTTTATCACTTTTTAAGACTCCTTCACTAATTAGAGCAAAGTCCATTGCAAGTTCCAAATCATTTAGCGTGTAATATGGATTGGCATCTGTTTCGTCTGGTAATTCATCTTCGATAATGTATCCTCTAATAAATTCTACTACCAATTCCATTTCTTGCATTTTTCCTGTCTTATCGACAAATAAACATTGTTTTAGGGTTCTTGTATATCCAGGTTGTACAATTTGAGATTCCAAATTTAAGGTAGGGGTATTGAATTTCGTTAATACACCAATTACTTGGTCTCTAATTTTCGTAGAATCACTACCACTTAATAAGATATCTTGTAGGGCTCTTGCGATAATATCATTTTTTCTTTTCATAACATTTTCGCTATTTCCTGTTAGAATTCTTACTAGTTTTAATGTTTTTTCAATAATTGGTAATTGAGAGGGACTATTGGCATCTAGTAAAAGCGCTAAGTCATCAATATCTAATAACCATACCGGAATTCTTAATAATTCACAGTCGGGTTCGGTAACGTTTGTTGTGTATGCTTTATATCCAAGGGAAGGATTGTGTTCATGTAATTTTCCAAAAGCATTGGAATACTCTCCATAGGCATCAAAGAAAAATAGACTTGAATGAACGGGTGGTGTTGGAGATGAGGTAAATAATTTTTGTAGGATAGATGCAACGGTACAGCTTTTTCCGGCACCAGAGTTTCCTAAAAGAGCAAAGTGACTATTAAAGAATTCGTTAATACTAACATTAATTTTATATCCTTCATAGACATTACTTGTTCCAAAATTGGTAAAGCCAAAAGCAGTTTCTTGTTTTCCATACATCAATTCTAGCTCGGACATGTCAATTAAACGTACTTTGGAACGGAAAGATGGCTTTACACTTGCTCCTGGGATAAAGGAATTGTTTTCAATTTCTCCTACGACATTTGCCATCATATGTTCTTTATTGGTATTGGCTATTTCTGCTACTATTTTTTTCTTACCGTCTTCAAATACAACGTGTAGATTTACTAAACTTGGTTGTTCTGTAATATCAATATCTAATTTAATTTTTACTTGATTGTCTTGTATTTCTTCTATTTTCCCTAGCATCACAATCACCCTCTATTATGTATATCATTATACCAAAGAATAAGGCAAAAAAAAAGAAGGTATTGTTGGAAAGCAAAAAAAAAGTTGTCTATTATGACAACTTCTTAATATAGTCCATACATTTTTAGAAAGGTATCTTGATCGAGATCCTTAATTACCCACTCATTTTCTTCTTTTTCTAAGTAGAAGGTTACTTGATACTTGGTTTTTTCTTCTACTTTTGTTAAAGCATCTATTTGGCGTTCGATAAACTCTTTTGTTTCTTCTACAACGCCTTCTTCTGAGTCAAATTCCTCTTTTGCTTTTTTGATGGCAGATGCATAGTCTAGTACTTCTATTTCTACTTCTACTTCTGCTTCGTCCTCTTCGATTTCTTCTTCTAATATTTTGTAAGAGAAGTTATTATATTGTTTTTCTAAGAGTGTTTTATATTTTTCTTTGTTTTCTTTGAAATCTTCTCCTTCTAAATATTCCTCTAATTCTTCTTTTAGTGGGTTTTCATTTTTTTGATAGGACATTAACCATTCTTCTACTTTTTCTCTTGGTGTTTCCATCTTTGTTAGACTACATCCTGTTAAAAATAATAATAGAAGAAGACTATATATTAACTTTTTCATAAAAAAATCCTCCTAATAATAGGATGGACTTTCTTTTTTCTTTTATACTAGTCTTTGATATAAATCGTTCCGGTTGCATTGTCTCTTCCTGGAAATGGAAGAACGTATTTCGAATATTTTTTTCTTCTTAAATAAAGGGGAATATGATACCTTTGATCGACGTAGACTGCTTCTTCGATAATCTTTTTTAAGATGTCTTCTTTTGGGTTTCTTTGAATGATTTTTGTTAATTTTTTATCGGTTAATAAGTCGGTTACTCCATCGGTTAATAATAAAATCATTTCATAGTCATTGTCTGATATCTGGGTTTCTATTTCACATAATTCTTTTGACAAGCCAATACAAGAGGTAATGATATTGTTGTTGTAGAAGAAGCGTAAATCATCTTTTTTTACTACTCCAAATTTATAGTAATACCATACATCGGATGCATCTTCGGATACTTGAATTAGTTTTTTATTTTGATAACGATAGATTCTTGAGTCGCCTACATTTACAAAGATCGTTCCTTCATAATTTACAATCGCCATGGACAATGTTGTTCCAGAGATTCCTTCCCCAAATTTCTTGATGATTTCTTCGTTAATTTTTTCAATTTCTTTTCTTACTTGGTCTTCTACTTTTTCTAGGTTGTTTAAAACACTTACACTTTTTGCTTTAAACCATTTTTCTAGGGCTTTTGCGGTGTATGCAGCAGCAACTTCACCATGTCTTTTTCCACCCATTCCGTCGGCAACTAAAAGAAGCAATATGTTTTCATCTTTGGGATGAGATATTGCGACAGAGGCATCTTCATTCTTTTTGCGAATTAATCCAATATTTGTTTGTGTTTCTATTATTTTCATATATGACCAACCTGTTTGTATTATAACACTCCTGGCATTTTCTGCAAAGAAAGAGTGTCTTTTTTACTGTCAATTAACAAAAAAAGGCTTTTTCGCCTTTTTAAAATTCACAATTTCCTGGAGTTCTTGGGTATGGAATAACATCTCGGATATTTTCTACTCCCGTTAGATACATGATGAGTCTTTCAAAGCCCATTCCAAATCCAGAGTGAGGACATCCTCCATATTCTCTTAATTTTAAATACCACCATAACTCTTCTTTGGACATTTTTAATTCGTCCATTCTCTTATTTAACACGTCTAGTCGTTCTTCTCTTTGAGAACCTCCCATTAATTCTCCGCTTCCTGGTACTAATAGGTCAACGGCTGCGACTGTTTTTTGATCATCATTTGCTCTCATATAGAAAGCTTTAATGTCTTTTGGCCAATTATAGACAAATACTGGGGAGTTGAATTTTTCTTCTGTTAAATATTTTTCATGTTCTCTTGCCAAATCTTCTCCATATTGTGGTTCAAATTCAAACTTTTTCTTGGATTCTTTTAAATAGGTAATTGCTTCTTCATGGGTAATTCTTACTGCTTTACTGTTTACCAAATGTTTTAATTTTTCTAGGAGTCCTTTTTCTACAAAATTGTCTAAGAAGGTGAGTTCTTCCATGCAATTTTCTAATACATACTCTACTACATATTTTAACATTTCTTCCATAATTTCCATATCTTGTTCTAGGTCGCAGAAAGCAATTTCTGGTTCAATCATCCAAAATTCGTTGGCATGTGTTTTGGTGTTTGAGTTTTCGGCACGGAACGTTGGTCCAAAAGTATATATTTTTTTATAGGCAAGAGCAAAGGTTTCTCCTTGAAGTTGTCCAGATACTGTTAAAGAGGATGGTCTTCCAAAGAAGTCTTTTGAGTAGTCCACTTTGCCATCTTTTGTTTTTGGTAAGTTTTCAAGATTTAATGTTGTTACTTTAAACATTTCCCCTGCTCCTTCTGCATCGGCTGCGGTGATTAGAGGAGCATGCAAATAAACGTAGTCTCTATCTTGGAAATACTTGTGAATGGCGTAAGATGCTTTACTGCGAATACGAAAAACCGCTTGGAATAAATTGGTTCTTGGACGAAGATATGCTTGTTCTCGTAAAAATTCTCTTGAATGAGGTTTTGGTTGAATTGGGTAATCTTCTGGACAGTCTCCAATCAATTCAATTTTTGTTGCATGAATTTCAAAGTCTTGTCCTGCTTTTGGAGAGGATACGACTTCTCCTTCTACTCTAATAGAGGAACCGATATGGAATTTCATGATTTCTTCAAAGTTATTTAGCTCTTTTTCATATACAATCTGAATTTGGGTAAAATACGTTCCATCAGAAAAAGAAATAAAGCCAAATTCTTTTTGTTTTCTATGGTTTTTAATCCAACCTTCTAAGGTTACTTTTTTTCCTAAATATTCTTCTTTTTTTTCAAATAATTCTTTGTCTGTCATAGTATTCTCCTAATCTATATAAAAATAATTGGAATCCATTGTTGCGATTAATGTTTCTTGCTCGTTGTAAAAATCACAGCGAATATAGCATGTTGTTTTGCCATCTTTTATCATTTCGGCAACGGCTTTTAAGGTTTTGCCTTTTCCTGGTTTTAAGTAGGTAATATTGGCATTTAACGTTACGGCAGATCTTCCTGTTGACCTTGCAACAACACCCATTGCTGTATCCCCTAGTCCAAAGATTAGTCCTCCATGTGCTACTCCATATGGATTTTTAGTGGTTTCTTCTAGATCTACTTTCATGATTGTTTTTTTACCCTTTTCTACTTCTACCATCTGATAATGATTATGTTTAATAAACCCTTCTTCGGTAAACATTTTCTTTAATAGCTCTTCCTCTTTCATTTTACTACTCCTTTGGCATTAATCCACTATAAAATTTCCAAGCAATTACTCTTTGTACTGCTTCATTTACTCTTTCTTCTGTTAATTTTCCTGCTTTTACGGACTCTAAAAGTTCTTCTCTCATTTCCTCGAAGTCACTTGTTATCATCATGTCATTGCCAGCATTTACGGCTAGTGTTGCTGACTCTCCATTTTCTACATAACTGCTTACGGCATCCATTGCAAGATCATCTGTAATGACAATTCCTGTATAGTGAAGAGTGTTTCTTAATTCTCCTATTACTTTGCTGCTTAGAGAAGATGGATAATCTTCATCGATTGATTTTACGACATTATGGGAAACTAAGATACAAGGTACTTTTGCTTTGATTCCTGCTTCAAATGGTTTGAAATCATTTTCGACAAAGTTTTCATAACTTCTTTCATCGATTGCAACTCCCGTATGAGTATCTTCATTATTTCCATAGCCTGGGAAATGTTTTAGACAAGCATTTATGTTGCTTTCGTTGGCATACGTTACCATATTCTCAATAAAGGTTGCCGTTTCCTCAGCAGAGTGACCAAATGATCTTTCATAGATAAAATCATCTGGGTTGGTTGAGATATCCGCAACGGGAGCAAGGTTTAGATTGATTCCCACACTCTTTAGCAATTGGGCTTTTTCTTTTTCGATTTGTTCTAGAAGTTCATAGCCACCATCTTCATAATAATATCTTGGAGAGTCAAAACGATTGATTCGAAAAGCCGGAAAACGACTGACTCTTGTTACGGTTCCACCTTCTTCATCTACTCCAATGATTAATGGATATTTATTTTTTTCTTGAAGACTCGTTAATTCTTTTAATAGAGATTCTTTTGTATGATTTTCAATGTCTTTTGCAAAAAGAATGTATCCTCCTGGATAAGAAGAAGTCCACTCATCTGTACTAGATTTATCATATCTTACTAAAAATAACTGCCCTATTTTTTCTTCTAGTGTCATTTTTTCGACAATCTTTTTTGCTTTTTCCTCGTATTTTGCAAAGAGATTGCCACTATCTTCTTCTTTTTTCACCACTTGTTTTGGTTCTTCTTTTTTCTCTTCTTGTTCTCTTTTTGTCTTTTCTATTCCTAGACAGAGAGCTACTAAAATAATTCCTAGTATAACAACAAGGATCCAACCGGTTCTTTTTTTCATATTTTCCTCCTATTTCATGAGTCTTTTAAATTCATTTGGAGTTTGTGTTTCGATTAGTATTTCTTTCTTTATTTGTGGATAAAACAATTTTAAGCGATTTGCATGCAGGTATAAGCGACTTTCTTTTTCTTTTTGATAACTATATTTTTTATCTCCTACAATCGGATGATGGATTGCAGACATTGCAACACGAATCTGATTTTTTCTTCCTGTTTCGATTGTAATTTTTAATAAGGAATAGTCTTCATTTTCTTTTACAACTTCATAGTTTGTGATTGCTTCTTTGCCATCTTTTGTTCTAGATACATAGGTTAAATTGGTCTTTGTTTCTTTTAAGTACTGAACAATTCTATCTTTTTGTTTTGGCATATGTCCATGTACAATGGCAACATATTCTCTTAGTGTTACATATTCATTCCAATGTTCTTGTAACATGTTTTTTGTTTTTTCATCTTTTGCGAATATCACAATTCCACTCGTATCTTTATCTAGTCGATGAACAATAAAGATTTTACTACGTTTATCTTTTTCTATTAGATATTCTCTTACCATATGGTAGAGAGTCTTTTCTTTTTCTTTTTCGGTTGCGATTGTTAAAAGATTACTTGGTTTGTTTACAACAATGATGTGTTCATCTTCCATTAATATATCGAAAGGAAGTGTCGTTTTTGTACTTTTTTCGCTGGTAATTACTATTTTCATACCAGGAACTACTTTTTCATTATACTTTGTTGTCTTATGATTATTTAGATAGATAGCTCCATGTGTTAGATATTGTTTTACTCTTTTTTTCGGCATATCTAGATGACGATATAAGTAATCTAAAAGCGTTCCTTCTTCTTCTACTGTTAATTTCATAGTATCCCCTCCTTGTCTATATGTTATTATAACGTATTCTTTCTATTTCAACAAATAAAAATAAGGAAGATTCCTTATTTCATTTCTTTTTCGATAACCTTTTCTACGCCTTTTTCTAGGTTAGAGGTTGTTTTCTTTGTTAGCTTCTTTAATTTTTTAGAGGCATTTTCTATTCCATAACAATTTTTTATGTGTTCTGCAATAGGGATTTCACTATCATTACCGATAATGGCAAGAACATTGTCTGGTTGTAGAGAGTTTAT
The DNA here is from genome assembly GCA_947632595.1 of uncultured Bacilli bacterium. GTDB lineage: Bacteria > Bacillota_I > Bacilli_A > RF39 > UBA660 > UBA3789. Next base: position 11,860 of record CANRPY010000020.1, read on the forward strand.
CTCCATGATTTTTTTAATTGCTTCGTAAGGAGTATTTTTTCCTATTTCTAAAAAGAATTCTTTATTTCTTTCTAGGATAGATACTTGATAATTCTTGATTTTAGGAAGTTTTTGTTTCCTTTTTTCTAAAGACACTTCGATTTTATAAATTGAATCTTCTGACAATACTTTGACTTTGTTTTTTGGAAAAAGACTTTCTATTTCTTCTACTTCTTCTTTGGTAAATGTCGCAAAAGAATGGTGTGTTGCTTTTTCTACATCATATAAGATGCCTCCATTTAAAGAGACAATATAGTCAATAAAAGGATAATCTCTATTATAGTAGAGAACTTCCTCTTCTAAGCGATTGGTTAGAATCGCTATTTTGGTATTTTTTCTAATTCTGTCAAAAGCCAACATAGTACTTGTTGGAATGGCATCTTCTTCATCAATTAATGTGTTATAAAAACTACTTACGAGCAATTGAATCATATTTATTCCCCCTTAAAATGATGACTCTTTCGTGTAATGATTTCTATGAGTAAGATGAATGAAATACAAAATCCTGCTAAAACATCGCTTGGATAATGTACTCCTACGTATATTCTACTAATTCCAATTAAGAGAATAAAACTTCCTAGTAGAATGGTTGCTATTATTTTGAGTGGTTTGTTTTTGCATTTTGTCCATATTAAATAGATAAACATTCCATATAGACACATGGATACCATAGAGTGTCCACTTGGATAGGAATAGCCTCCTTGCGTGATTAATCTTCTTTCCATTGGAGGTCGTGGTCTTCTTACAATTCCTTTTAAAACTTGATTGAGTACGGTTGGAAAAATGGTTGCGAAGGCAATCGAACATTTTTCTTTTTTTCCTTTTACCAAAACGATTGCGATGATTGCGACTATGATGACCGCAAGAGCACTACCAAGTTCCGTAAAGTGAATGAAAAACCAATCAAGGGATGCAGAATGATTTTTATAGATGGTATCATAGATTGCCTCATCAAACCAAGTAATTTTTCCTATCACAACTAAAAAAGTAATTACTAAAAATAATAGGAGAAGAACGATTTCTATCTGTCTTTTCTTTTTCATATTATTCCTTTCCTAATGCTTCTCTAACCTCTTTTTTATAGACTTCTACTCCTGGTTGATCAAATGGATTGATTCCAAATAAGAAACCTGAATAAGCAGCAGCTAATTGGAAGAAGTAGATTAAGGTAGAGATTGTTTCGGCATCTAATTCTTGGAGAATGATTTCTAAGCAAGGGACTCCTCCACTATAGTGTGCTTTCATAACGGAGTCTTCTACAATATTATTAATCTCTTGTAGAGGGGTCCCTTCATATTCCAAGTATTCTTCTTGCTTTTCTACTTTTATAAAGGTCTCAAATAGAATCTTATTTCCTTCTTGAATAAATTGTCCAAGGGAATGAAGATCTCTTGTATGAATCGTTGAAGTTGGAAAAATTCCTACTCCTTTTTTCCCTTCTGTTTCGCCAAATAATTGTTTTAACCATTCGGTAAAACTTGCCATATTTTCTTCATAGACACAGAAATTTTCGATGTATTTTTTCTTTTTAAATAATAAATTTCTAATGACAGCATATTCATAAGCTTGGTCGGTTAGTCTTTTTCCTCGATAATATCCTACAATAACATCATCTAAATCATAATTTAGAGCAATTGGTAATAAATGAGCAGGGGTTATAAAAGAATATCTTCCTCCAATATTATTTGGAATTTCAAATGTCTTGTATCCTTCTTTTTCCGCTTCTTCTCGTAGGATTCCTTCTTTTTTATCGGTTGTTACTATAATGTGTTTTTTGAGTTCCTCTTCTTCATATTTTCTTTTTAAAAGATCTTTTAATACTTTATAGGTAATGGTTGTTTCCATTGTTGTTCCACTTTTACTGATAACATCAATACAGAAATTTTTATTTTTTAAATAGTTTAATAGTTCATCTAAATATTTACTAGAAAGTGTTGTTCCCGCATATATGACTTCAAAGTTTTTGTTTTCAAAATAGTTTTTAAACATTTGATCAAAGGCATAACTTCCTAAAAATGAGCCACCAATTCCAATCACTACCATACAGTCAAATTGATGCTTGATTTGTTTTGCCGTCTCTTTAATTTCTTTTAGTAATTCGTTACTAATTCTATCTGTCCATCCTGCCATACCACTCTTTTGAAGTTGTTGCATGACATCTTCTTTTTTACTCATTAATTTTTGATATTCTTCTTTTTCTATAAATGGTTCTACATATGTTTTAAAGTCAAATTTTATCATACCATCACTCTCCTATTATTTTTATTATAACACACTTTTTCAAAATAAAAAGAGAGAAGTCCTCTCCCTTATGATTCTTTCTTCTTATTGTTTCCTTCATAAATTATGGCTTCATATACTAAGTCTACGATATAATTTGATGGCTCTAGTTGATATTTTTCTATCATTTGATCAAAACTTTTTTCATTGTATTCAATCTCTAAATAAGGATAGACTAATTCTTTTTTATTTGTCAAATCTTCTAAATAAGCATTGGTGTATTCTTTTTCTATTAAGATTAGGGGATAATCTTTTGCCCATTGTTTAAATTTTTCGATGATAAAGTAAATATTATTGACATAGGTAAAGTCTTTTTTATCATACTGAATCATGCGTTTTATTTCTTCATTTTCTATTAAGTGGTCTTCTACTCGGTAATCAAAGCGGTCTTCTAGTGTAATTCCTTGTAGTTTTAGAGCACTTAGTTGAGCAATGAATCCCTTTTCTGGATTTCTTGCGGTTGGAAGGACTTCTACGATAATATATTTTTCTTTTTGTAAATCCATTTTTACTCCCTCTTTCTGGTTCCTTTTCTATTTTATCACAAAAAAAGAAGATTTCTCTTCTTTTTACTTGATTGTGAGAACAATTTTGTGTTTTTGTTCATCGTTCTTTAGAGATATGACATCACTAATTTGTGATTTGTTATCGACCTTAAGTTCTTCTTTTTTGCCTTTTTTCACTTCTATTTCGTAGGTAGTATCCATGTAGCGATATTCTGCTTTAAAGCCATCCCATGAGATTGGAATTCGTGGATCTAATTTTAATTTATCTCCTTGTTTATGAATTCCTAGGATTTCTTCTACTCCTACACGATAGAACCATCCTGCAGAACCGGTGTACCATGTCCATCCTCCTCTTGCTGGAAAGTTTTCTGATGAATAGATATCTGCTGCAATGACATAAGGTTCTACGCGATAAGTGTTGACATCTTTTTCATTTCTTGTTCTGTTTGATGGATTAATCATTTGGAAATAACGATATGCTCTATCATGATAACCTGCTTTGATTAGAGCCATTAAATACCAAGATACGGCATGGGTATATTGCCCACCATTTTCTCGAATTCCTTTTGAATAATCCATAATATATCCTGGATTATCTAGAGTCTTTTCAAATGGAGGGGTCAATAATTTTACAATCTTATTTTTGTCATCTACTAATTTTTCTTCTACGGAAGTAATTGCTTTTTCGGCACGATCTTTTGGAGCTACTCCACTGATAATAGAGAAGCTTTGTGAAATTAAATCGATTTTACATTCCGTATTTTCATGGCTACCTAGTTTATCTCCATTATCAAAGAATGCTCTTAGGTAGTATTCTCCATCCCAAGTCTTCTTATTTAGATTTTCTTTTAACTTGGCATTAAAATCATTATATTTTGTTGTATCAATTTTGTAATTTGATTTTTTCAAGACCTTAGTAAATTGAGAAATGACGGTGTATAGGAAGAATCCTAACCATACACTTTCTCCTTTTCCTTTGATTCCGACACGGTTCATTCCATCGTTCCAGTCTCCTCCACCCATTAGTGGAATCTTATGTTTTCCAAGAGAAGACATCGATAAGTCAATGGATTTTAGGCAGTGCTCTAAGATGGATTCGGTTGATTCTGAATAGCTAAATACCATACCTTTTTCGTGTTCATAATCACTTAATTCTTCTCCTACTACATATGGTGCTTGGGTATCTAAGATACTATAATCATTTGTAATTTCAATGTAGTGAGAGACTGCATATGGTAACCATAGATAATCATCTTTATATCTACTTCTTAGACCAAAGTGATTTTTCTCATGCCACCAGTGTAGAACATCTCCTTGTATAAATTGATGAGAAGCATTTCGAATAATTTGTTCTTTGGTATAAGCAGGATTTACAATAGCAATATTCATCGCGTCTTGTAATTGGTCTCTGTAACCAAACGCTCCACTTACTTGATAGAAGCCTGCTTTTGCCATAATTCTTGATGAGATTGTCTGATATAAATACCAACCATTCATCATATAGTCAAAACTTCTATTTGGAGAAGATACTTGAATGACACCTAAGGTGTTTTCCCAATAATCTTTTACATTCTTTAACTCTTTTTTTGCATTTTGAAGATTTGTATATTTCTTAATTAACGCTTTGTTTTGAGAATCACTCATACTGCAACCTAGAACAAAGATAATTGTTTTTTCTTCTTCTTTTTCTAGGGTAACATCAAAGGAAATATCTTTGATTAACATTCTGTCGCAGATTGCGGAAGTAATGGTCTCGGATGCCGACATAAAGACATTGACATCTCCATAGTTAATACTATAGACATTTCTCATCTTTAAGTAATTATCGTCTCCCATAAACTCTGTTAAAATATGACGAGTCGTTTTTTCTTCAAAGTTACCGAAGGTTGGATTGATCCAGAAATTAACATTGGTTTTATATGGAGAAGCGGTTTTGTTTCTTAACTTCATCATATAGATTTTAACAGAATCTTTTTGAGCAACAAATTCTGTTACTTCATGATAAAGTTCTTTTGTTTCACTTTCTAAGATGGAATAACCAAATCCATGGGTACATTTTTCTGGATGGAACATTTTACCATCAAATTTAAATCCTTCTGATTTGTCTTCTAAAACCATATCATTGGTCCAAGAAGTAATCTTATATTCTCCGGAATTATAAGCATAGGTAAATCCACAACCATTATTCGTAACAATCGTTCCAAAGTTTTCATTGGCAATGACATTTGACCAAGGAGCTGGTGTATTTTTATTGTAGATTACATATTCACGACCATTATTTTTAAAGCCACCAAAGCCATTATCGAAGACTAATTTTTCTGTATTTTCCGTTGTGATATTTTCTTCTTCCTCTGCTTTAGGATAGTCACTAATCATATTTTCTTTTTGCATTTTTTCCACTGCTTCTTTTAGACTCATGTGTTCATCTAAGTTAAAGCTAATTCTTGGAACCATATTCAATAAGCTTCTATCTTCTTCTGTAATGTTACTTTCATTAATTACGGTAACAGAACCTGGTGTATGATAAAAACTATTTAAGGTATACATGCGATATAGTTCATCTTCTATTTGTTTACTTACTAGTTTTTGAGATTGTCCTGTTTCACTGTTAATGATAATGACATCTACAAAGATTGATTTATTTTTATAGTATTCAAATGCTTTTAAGATTTCATAGATAAAACTCATATCACTAATATTCTTAATTTCTACTAGGATAATTGGTCTATCTCCACTGACTCCGAATTTCCATAAACCAGATTGACCAAGTGCATTCTTTCGAAGAAGATCCATTCTCTTTTCATTTACTGATAATTTTGTTGTTTGATACAAGTAATTGATTAAAATATTATAGGTTCTCATATTTTCTCCTGTAATATTGTAATTCTTTGTATCAATTACATTCATTAATGTTGATATCTTGAATTCTCTATTTAAGGTAGATGTGGAATCATAATACTTTTCGGTTTCTTTTACTTGTTCTAGGCTTCGTCCAAATCCTACTAAAATATAGACTGCTACTTTTTCGTTTGCTGGTACTACTACTCTATTTCTTAGAGATAAGATTGGGTCTAGATTGTCTCCTACATAGTTACTTAGTTTTCCATTTAGAGCAACAGCGTTATTTAGATTATTATTTCTTCCAATAAAACGATCTCTTTCTGTCTCATAACTAAACTCATCTAGCGGATTTTCTATAATCATTTTTGTTAGCATGTAACTATTGATATTAGAGTCTCCTCTATTTTTTCTTTTTGCAATCAAGCTTCCTGTTTTCTTATCAAATTCTGTACTGATAAACATATTGTTGAAAACACGATGAGATACATCATCCATATTGTCAGATAAGATTGGTTCTGTATATGTTGTTAGTTCTAAGACTTTATCTTCATTGGATTCATTCTTGAAAGAAATCTTTCTTATTTCTGCATGATGAGATTTACATACAACGATTTCTGTTTTCGTAGAAATGTCTTTGTCTCTTCTCATATATTTAATTTTATCAGCTGCAAAAACCACTTCATATTTATCTGGCTTTTCATTCATCGGAGCATAGGTATTACTCCAAATATCTTCTGTCTTGGTATCTTTTGCAAATAGGAAGATTCCGTATTCTTGTTCTGTTACTTTACGATAACGATTTAATTGTAGTGTACGATATCTTGAGAAACTATTTCCTCTATCATTCATAATTAGGGAATACTTTTTATTGGATAAGACAGACATTTCTGGTAAGTAAGATAAGTAGTTGAAGTAACGAATGTCATTTTCAATCTTTTCTTTTGTATAGTTATATTTTTTATATCCTGCTAATTTTAAATCAATGCTTGCTTTGATTTGTACTTTTTCTTTTAATAATAACTCGAAGGCTTTGATATTGATATTACTGTGGAAATAATCTCTTATTACACCTTTTCTAAGATAATTCGTGATTCCTAATAAAATCATTCCTTGGTGGTGAGCAAAGTATGCTTTTACGACTCCTTTGTTATCATAATCATAGGATTCAAAAAATCCATAATCTCCGTACATATCTAATGTTTTAAAACGATTCATGTTATTGTAGACTTCTTGTGGATACATATCTAAAACCATTAGAGAAGAATATGGAGATAAGACGATACGATTTTCTTTTTCTTCTTTGGCTTTTAAGAATGGAGTTGCGAAGGCTTTATATTTGTAGTTTAGAGAATTATCTAATTCATTATAGGCTGCTTCTGAAATCCCCCAAGGAAGTTTTCTAGATACTTTATTGATATAGTCTCTTTGACACATCGTTGCGAATTGGTATGACTCATCTAATAATGTATTTGGATAATTTTTCATAAATAGTAATGGCATGTAGTACTCAAAGGCTGTTCCACTCCATGAGATTAATCCTTTTCTACCTTTATAGGTTGTTAAAGACTTGTCTAAGCAGAACCAGTGTTTTGCTGGTGCATCGCCAAAACAGATGGCAACATAGCTTGTTAGACGAGATTCGCTTGCGAACTTATTGTAACTATATCCTGATAATCTTCCTTCATCTTCATCATATCCAATACTGAAGACTTCTCTTTTGGTATATAGTTTCTTAAAGTTCGTGTTTCTAATTAATTTGTCACAAAGTTTTAATTCCTCTTCACATTCCATTTTATTTAGGAATTCACGGGCAACAATATAACTTGCCACTAAGTTACCAGAGTCTACTGTTGAGACAAATTGAGGATTGATTACATCTTTTGCTTTGATATTATACCAGTTATATAAATGACCATGCCATTTTGGTAAGGAATCAATTGCTTTTAAGATTTTTCCTAATAAATCGATTGCTTTTTCCTTGTCAATAAATTCTAGTTCGTAGGCACTAACTACAGCAGTTAGAGAAAAACCTAGGGCTGTTGGAGAAGTCCTTTGATCTAGTTTTTCTTCCCTATTTTCTTGATAATTATCTGGAATTAAATAATTATTTTCTTCTGTTAAGTTGTCTTCAAAATATTTCCATGTTTTGTAAGCAACATCTTTAATGTCATCTAATTCTTTTGTTTTTAATTCTTCTGGACTATGATCAATATCCATACTTACTTTATGTAGAACAAATGGAGCACTCACGAAGACAAAGGCAATGACATAGGCTGCATAATTCTTTGTAAGAAGTCCAATTCCAATAAACAATAGTGCAACAATCATATTAAATGTAAAATTACGAATATAGTTTATTAAGCTACCGTTTACTGTCTTTTCTACTTCTTCTGCTGTAATCCAATTTAGTAAGTTCTTATGACTATAGAATAAGCGGTATAGTGTTCTAAAGAATGCATCCATGTATAATTTTGTATAGAATGGAATGGTTGCAAAACTAATGTAAGATCTTAATAGAATGGATTTGGCACCAAAATATAAATTCTTATAATAAATACTCTTTTTGTGTTTTTCCATTCCCGTCATTTTACTCTTTAAGAAGAATAAAATGGAAATTGCTAATTCTAAGATTACTAATCCAATCCATACATAGGAATAGATTCCTTTGAACGTAAAGGCTAGAAGTAAAATGATTAATAACATTGGATTTAAGAACATACGAACAATGTTATCTAATATTTTATATTTTTCTAATAGATTAATTGGGTTATTTACTTTTTGTTCTGCTTTATTTGGTACTTTTCTTCCTAACCAAGCAATAATTTGAGTATCTCCTCTTGCCCAACGATGATGTCTTGTAATATCGGTTAAGAATTTTGATGGGAAATCATCAATTAATTCAATATCGGAAACATATCCACAACGTAGGTAATTTCCTTCTAGTAAGTCGTGAGACAAAATTAAATTATCGGGGAAAGTTTCTCCTAATACTTTGTCAAATACTTCTAGATTGTAAATTCCTTTTCCAACAAAGCTTCCTTCTCCAAATGTATCTTGATATACATTTGGTACTACTGCAGAATAGGTATCGAATCCTCCAATTCCTGCATATACTTGACTATATCTACTTTTATTGGTTGCTTCAATATCTACCCCTACTCTTGGCTGCATAAGACCATATCCTTGAATGACTTTGGTTCCTAAATTATTTAAAACCGGTTGATTCATTGGATGAGCCATTGCTCCTACTAGGTTTAGAGCAGAATTTAATACTAACTTGGTATCGGTATCTAGAGTAATCACATATTTAATTTTTAGATTGTTATCCTTTAACATATTTACGTTAAAGTATTTTTCTTCATCCACTTTTTGACCAAGTAAAATTTTATTAAATTGTACGAGAGCTCCTCTTTTTCTTTCATATCCTAAAAAACTATTTTCTTTTTTATTCCATAATCTTTTACGATATAAGAAATAGAAAATATCTTTTTTGTATTTGGCATTTAATTTTTCTGCATATTCTTTTCCATATTTTGAGATTTCTTCATCATAATCTGTTACTTTTTCATTTGCTGCTTTTACATCTCCTAATAGTGTAAAGTATAAGTTATCTGTTTCATTGACTAAATAGAAAGACTCTAGAATATCAAACATTGTCTTAATCTTTTCTTTATTCGCAACGATTGTTGGAATAACAACCATTGTTCTTGATTCATCAGGAATTCCTTTTGAATAATCAAATTTTGGAATTATGGTTGGTGGTACAACACTCATTAAGAATTGATTTACCAGTTGGACAACTAATTGACTTACAGGTATCCATAAAATTAAGAATCCTAAAATTCTTGGTCTTATAAAGATACTAGATAAGAAAAAGCATATCACTGCCGTTATGAGAGCAATTGTACCTAAGTATACAATTGTCCTTGGCGTATTGTTTTTTGTCTTAAATAATTTAAATCCAATGTGTTCTTCTGGATCAAATATTTTTTGTAAATAATCATACTCATTTTTATGAGCTCTCTTTGCAAGTTTTAGTAATCTATTACGATAAGAGATTTTAGACTCTACTGTCATATTCTTATAATCAGGATCTGACATAAGAAGTTTTTCTGTTTTCGATACTTTTTCAAATAATTCTTCTTCTGTAAACTCTAAGAATTCATTAAAATCATTAAAGATATTTGAAATTAAGACATTACTATTAATTTTATTTTGAAATTCTTCATTAATAACATCTTTTAAGCTAATTTGATTGTCTTTTAAATATTCATTTAATTCTTTAAATAGTTCATTGTAATTTTTTAGACGATATAGTTGATTATTTAATTCAAAGATAAAATGACCATTGTTTTTAATGTCAAAATTATCTTGAATAAAGGACTTTAATGTAATTTTTTCTTGTTGTTTGATGATAGCATCAATGTCTTCTTTGTCTACTATTTTTGCATACTCTTCACGGCATAAGTTATTTAGTCTTTCGGTATATAAAAAAATTAATGTAGGCATCATACATTGAAGTTCTTCATATGTAAAGGATTTTTTGGTTTCTTTTTGGTATTCTTTTAGTTCTTCTACTAGAAATTTAAAGTCAATATTATAGTTTTTCTTGGATACAATATTTTTTAAAATTGGATAATTTCGGTTAATAATTCTTATATTTTTTCTGATTTTCTTGATAGATTCGGTAATGGTATTTTTATGTTCTACTAAGATGTAATAATTGTCAATTAACCATTCGTTTGTAATATCTACGTATTCATGATTTTTTGTTTTATGAACCAAGAAATTATAATATTCTGTAATATCCTCAAAGTTACTAAAATAGTTTTTTATTAATTTTGCCATATCATCATACACTCCTGTTTTGATTATATCATATTCTTCTTCATTATACTATTTTATTTTCGCATAAAAAAAATCAGGCCTTACGATTTTACGAAATAACCCGACTTTATCTTTTTTATAAATGGCGGAGTGAGAGGGATTTGAACCCTCGCATCAGTATTCCCGATCTACACCCTTAGCAGGGGCGCCTCTTCAGCCTCTTGAGTATCACTCCATCTCAAATTGCTTCCGCATATATATTATTACATTTTCACATAGGAATGTCAATAAAAAAGTAGAATTAAACGCTTTCTACTCTTTTCATATTTTCTAAGTATTCTTTCAAATTCTTTTCTTGATCACTAAAGGTTTCTAGGATGGATGGGAATTCTTTTTGTAGGGTTTCCCAACGTCTTTTGTAAAACTCCGCCATTTGACCATCCCAAACTCCTCTACCACTGTTGATGTTTTCTTCTACTACTTTATTCGCATGATTTAAGGTGTAATTTACTTTTTCTGTTAACTCTTCTAGATTTAGTACTGCTTTTTCTAATTCGTCCAGATTAATTTGTTCTTGCATAGAGCCTCCTTTATTCAAATGCAGAAGATGTCTTTTCAACGGCTGCTTCTATTTCTATTCTCTTTCTTTCTAAGGTATCGATTAACTCTTTCATCATGGTCTCTGCATCTTGTAGTTTTTGCTTTTTCTCTAAGTATTTTTCTTTTAGGATTTGGTATAGAGATGTATTGCTTGCTCCACAAGTTGCTTCTAGTTTTGTAATTGCTTGATCGAGTGTTACAATTAGTTCTTTGTATTCTCTATAATCATTTGTGATTTCATCGTAAACTTCATTTAATTTTTCGATATTAAAAGATAAATTTCCGTCCATATTTTCACTTCCTATTTTATTATAGCAATTTTTCTCTTGTTAGAAAAGCAAAATAAAAACCATTGGGTTACAATGGTATCATTTCCGATTGGTGACGAGTACGGAATTCGAATCCGTGAATGCTGCCGTGAAAGGGCAGTGTGTTAAGCCACTTCACCAACTCG
>CANRPY010000021.1 GCA_947632595.1 uncultured Bacilli bacterium
TATTCACATAGGAAACGAATATTTTGAATTCTTGCTCCTGGTTTATCCATTTCGGTTGGAGTTGCTTTGCTTCCTGTAAATTGTCCTTTTTCATTTTTGGTTGCGGTATTATTTTGGAAGTATGTTAGTCCTCCTTTTTTCTTTCCTTCTAATTGATTTACTTTTAATTGTTCAGCAATGGTAAGACCAGTATCTAATACGTATCCGGAAAATTTTTTTAAATATCTTTGAACGGAAGACTTAGGAATTCCTGTTGCGATTGATATCTCTTGAATGTAGGCAGTAGGATGTTCGACAAAATAATCAAATACTATTTTTTCTCTTTCTATTTGTTCTTTCATTTTTCTTTCGTAGAGAGAATGGATAAGAAGGCTTCTTGTGGTACTTCTACACTTCCTATTTGTTTCATTCTCTTCTTTCCTTCCTTTTGTTTTTCTAATAATTTTTTCTTACGAGTTACGTCTCCTCCATAACATTTTGCTAAAACATCTTTTCGTAGAGCTTTTACCGTTTCTCTTGCGATTACATGCATTCCAATGGCTGCTTGAATGGGAACCTCAAATAATTGTCTTGGAATTACTTCTTTTAATTTTTCAACGACTCCTCTTCCTCTTTGATATGCAAAGTCTTTGTGTACAATGACACTTAAGGCATCTACTATTTCTCCATTTAATAAAATATCCATTTTAACTAAGTCACTTTCTTTATATCCAATTACTTCATAATCAAAGGATGCATATCCTTTGGTACAACTCTTTAGGCGATCAAAGAAGTCATAGACAATTTCTGATAATGGTAATTCATAATTTATGGTTACTCTCTCTTGATCTAGATAATCGATATTTATAAATGTTCCTCTTTTATCTTGGCATAATTCCATTAGTGGTCCTATATAGGTACTTGGAGTAAAGATACTACATTTTACATAGGGTTCTAATGTTTTCGATATTCCTTCTTTTTTAGGCATTTTCGATGGGTTATCGACAATCATCTTTGTTTGGTCATTTAATATGACTTCGTATACAACTGATGGAGAGGTTGCGATTAAATCGATTCCAAATTCTCGTTCAATTCTTTCTTCTACAATTTCCATATGTAGAAGTCCTAAGAATCCACAGCGAAAACCAAATCCTAGAGCCTTGGATGTTTCTGGTTCAAAAGTTAAGGCTGCATCATTTAATTTTAATTTTTCTAAAGCTTCTCTTAAATCTTCAAATTTATTTGATTCTATTGGATATAGTCCACAATATACGGTTGGTTTCATTGGTTTATAACCTGGAAGTCTTTCGGTTGCGGGATTGGATTCTTTGGTAATGGTATCTCCTACATGAACATCACTAATACTTTTAATGGATGCATATAAGTATCCTACTTCTCCAGCAGATAGAGATTTTACTTCTTTTTCTTTTGGGGTATTGATGGATAGGCCTACTACATCATAGGTAGCATTTGTTTCCATCATTTTTACAATATCCCCTACTTTTACTTCTCCTTCTACTACACGAATACTGGTTATTACTCCTCGGTATGAATCAAATAAACTATCAAATATTAATGCTTTTAGAGGAGCATTCCTATCTCCTTTTGGGGCTGGAATTTTCTCAATAATTTTTTCTAGTAGTTCTTCTACCCCTTCTCCAGTTTTGGCGCTTGTTAGAACAATTTCTTCTCTTGTAAATCCTACGTTTTCTAATTCTTGGATGACTTTTTCCGGATCGGCACTTGGTAAATCTATTTTATTAATCACGGGAATGATGGTTAGATGGTTATCTAGTGCTAGGTAGAGATTTGCCAGTGTCTGTGCTTCGATTCCTTGGGTAGCATCTACTACTAGTAAGGCCCCTTCGCATGCGGCAAGAGAACGAGATACTTCATAAGAAAAATCTACGTGACCTGGGGTATCAATTAAATTTAGTTGGTAATCTATTTTGTCTTTTTGATAGTGTAATTGAACCGCATTTAATTTAATGGTGATTCCTCTTTCTCTTTCTAGATCCATAGAGTCCAACATCTGTTCTTTCATTTCTCTTTTATCAATGGCTCCTGCTTTTTCTAGAATACGGTCTGCTAATGTACTTTTTCCATGATCAATATGGGCAATAATCGAGAAATTACGTATATTTTCTTGTTTCATAGCGGCCTCCTTAAACATTCTTATTATACCATATTTTTTCTTGTTCTAGAAAAAAAGAACTTCTTCTAGTTCTTTTATGAAATCATACGACTACTTTCAAAGTAACAAGTTCCATTATTGACGCCAAATGTGTATTCTATAATGGTTGTTTGGGCATATGCTGATAAGTCAATGGATACTTGATTTAGTTGATATTCTTCTAATTCTGTTTTGGAATCTAATTTTGTCGTTTTCTTATAGTCTTTATAAATATCTATTGCATATTTTCCATTATCTGTACGAAGTTCTTTGTAGACCACTCTTTCTTGTAATATGATTTTTCCATCTGGTTTTCGAATGGCACTTACTAGTTTTCCATCCACAGTATCTAATACATCTTTATAATCTTCATAGGAAGCAAAGATGGTATCATATCCGTTTCTTGACTGATTATAGGTTAGAGTTCCTACATTTTTTTTGTTAATTTGAAAGGTGAATGGGTATGTGATTTTGGATATTGGTTGATAGGTTACGTTTGGTCCAAAATAAAGTCTCATATAATAGATTATTTTATCTAGTGGTATGGTATAGATTTTATTTTTATTTTCGTCTTTTTCTCCTGTAAACTCAAAGTCTTCTGGTTGAGCAAATTGAAGAGCATAATATAGTTTTTCTTCTTCGGTAAAGGACGTTAGGGTTACTTCTTCATTTTCTACATATTTTGGATTTCTTTTTCCTTCTGCACCATAGGTTACATAGTGATATAGAATCTGTGTATTTTCATCATTTAGACTTAACTCTTCTCCTAGAGAAGTTTCTTCTTTTTCAGGTTCTTCTTTACTCATTAGAGAATTACTAATTAGATAGGTTCCTACTCCTAAGATAATAGAGACTACAATGGCAATGATGATTCCCGTTACTCTATTAAAAGGTTTTCTATTTTCTTTTTCTTCTTTATATTTTTCATATTCTGATAAACTCTCTATTCTTGCCATGTTATTCCCTCTTTTCTAATACCCATACTGCGTAATTTGGTGCTTTTGTGCCACAGTATGAGCATTTTCCTTCTGCAATTTTTATGGATCCTCCACAACTTGGACAGGTTAACTCGTTTTCGCCAGGCTTTAGTTCTTTTGCAGATGCTTGATAGCGAAAACAATAGGTATTCTTTTCTATTTTTGATGTTATTTTTTCTTTGTCATAGCGAATAAACCGAATATCCATAGTCACTTCTACTCTTAATGGCGTTTTGGATACTACTTTGTAGTCCGTATAGTCCATCATATCAAAGTCAATTACCTCTTTTTCTTGTTCTCCATAATAATAGGTTCTTAAAGCACTTTGGATATTATTAAAAAATTTATTTTTTTCTTGTTCTTGCCAGTTCATTTCTTTAAAAAAGGCTTCTTGTTTTTCGTTCTCTTTTTCTTTTTTTCTCTTGATTCCAGGAAGTAGGATCATTGCATCTAAGTAATAAAATGGTAGATAACATAATAAACTGATTAAAACGGTTCCTACTCCTATTTTTAAAAGATCAAAAGCATAGAGAGTTCTACTCGTATTTATGATATATATGCTTACTAAAAGAGAGGATATTAGAAAAGCAATTAGATATGTTGTTATTTGATAAGATCTTTTCTTTACGACTAAATCGTAATAGTGTTTGCTTCCTAATTCTTTTTTCTGGTATTCCATATTATAAGAAGTGTGACAGTATGGACAACCAGTCATAAATTCTTCTTTTTTCCCTGTATTACCACAGTTCTTACAAGTCATTCTCTCTTCTTTGTTCCACTCATAAGAATACGTGATTCTAGAGTCAAATATCGATTCTTTTTTTAGGAGGGTATTTTCTTTCCAATACTCTTTTCCAATGATAATTCCGTTTTCAATGTTGTCTTCTTTGGAGTGATCACTATATCGATATTTGATAGTTTCTTGATCTTTTAGGATTGTTTTGATTAGAATATTATATTCTTTTAATCTTTGTTCTTGTTTTTCTTCTGCTACCATAAAGACCCCCTAGTGATTGTTATTGTTATTATTGTTGTTATTGTTATTGTTGTTATTATTAGATGAAGAACCTCCTCCACCAGAAGAAGTTACTTCATAATGTGGAATGATTGTAAATAAATTTCTTGCAACTGTTAGACCATCTACTGAAAAATCTGTTTTTAGGATTCCATATGTTTTTACTACTTGATTATTTTTTTTGAAAATGACTTTGTTATCTGTAAATAATAATGAATTTTTATCACTTTCCATAAAGAAGTCATATACTTCATCTAGAAATTCATTTGTTGTATGATAAAACTTTGTTATTTGCATCACACTATGTGCTGCTTTTATTTCATTTAAGGTTTCTGGATTGGCCTTTAACATTTTCTTCGCCTCCTAAAAGGATAAATTCTATATTTTGAAATGGTAAATTAATGGCATCTATATGATAATAGGCATTCTTTTTTTGTTTTTCATAGTGATAAGATCTTAAATCGGATGTCGTTACCAATAGATTGTTTGGGTTTTCTTTGGATAAGTATGGGTAGTAATTTTTTAAAAGATTCGTAAGATCTACTTGGTAGAAATCTTCTTCGGTAGTGGTCATTTTATCTAGTGCTTCTTTATAGATTTGATGAGTCATGATATGAGCTTGTTTCGTTCTTGCTTCCTCTCCATACTTTATCATATCTCCACTTAATAACATGATGTATAAAGAATTGTTGTTGGGATAAGGAGATTCTTCTTTTAGAATTTGTTTTTTGGCATGAAGAATCATTTTAGATTCTCTTGTTAAATAGATTACTTTTCGAACTCTTTTTAGGATTTGGGACTCCATTGGATAAGTTTCTCCATCTATTTCTAGGTAAAAACTTTCTTTATCATAAATGTATTTTAATCTTTTATCTTCTTCTATTAATTCTCTTAATCCCTTATACTCTTGATTTCTTGTTGGATAATAGTTTTCTATTTCTTCAGGATGCATCTTTTTTACATATTGATAGATGCTTTCTTCATTGTTTTCATCTGGTAAGTAACCCCAATCTTTATAGAGAGCTTGTTGGAGCTTACATGTATAGGATTTGGAAGTATGATAAACGTTCTTTACGAAGGGACATCCGGTCTTACATAGATAGAGATATTTACAGGTTGTACATTCTTCTTTCAATGGATGAAGAAGACTTTGTTTTTCTATTTTTCTTTTTGCTTCTTCTAAGATTTCTTCTACAGTATTTTTATATATGTTTCCATAGAAGAAGTCTTTGTTTTTTTGGCCTCTTACACAAGAGTAGATATCTCCATTTTTTTCTAAGAGAAAGAACTTTTCCCCACAATTATCACAATTGGTGCAGTAACCTGGTCCAAATTCTGCAAACCAAGCGTTTTTTAGGCCTTCTTCTAGAGAAGTTCCTGTAAACTCTTTTTTCATATATTCATATAATTCTACTTGTTCTTCTTCTGTTATTGGATGGAGAAGACCATTTGAATTATAATCAAAACCAATCATAAAATTAAAATCATTCATATCTAGAGGAGTTTCTTTTTCTAAAAATCGAATATCTTCCGCGATTTGTTTTAAATCAAAGTGTTCTTTAAAAATGGTTGCGGATACTTTTTTCTTGTTTGGTAGTTCTCTTAATAATTCGATATTTTCTAATATTTTCTTTAATGTTTTTTCGTTTCCTTTTGTTACGCGATAGGTATCATGTATTTTAAGAGGAAGATCTAGACTACCACTAATAGACACCTCATATTTTTTGATAGTATCTAGGTGTCTTTTTAAATCATAGAGATTGGTTTTGATATGAGGGTGCCCTACTTGAAAACCATTGGATTCGATAACCATTCTATTTTTTTCATAATAGTTTGCAATATAGGCAATTAGGTCTTCAAATTCTTCTTTTTTTAGAGTTGTTACTTCTCCTCCGTGTAGAGAAATATTAAAGGGAATTACTTTTCCTTTTTGAAACTTTTCTACGGCATATTGTAAAGTCTCTAAGGGATTTTTCTCTTGCCATTCATCTTTTGTATTGTCTTCTAAGTAACAGTATTTACACTGCATATTACAGGCTATTGTAGGAACATATAGAAGATGGATAAAACGATAATTAGTATCCTGTGTCATAAAGATCACCTTTATCTATTGTAACATCTGCTGGCATACAGTTATTTTCATAATAGTAAATAGATGGATACGTTTCTTTGAATGCTCTTTCGTTTACGTAGGTACTACTTGAGATGCAGACTGACTTGATTGCTGTATTACGGAAGGCAGAACTGCCGATTTCAGTTACGGTTTTAGGAATGGAGGCACTCTCTAGACTCCTACAATTTCTAAATGCGGATCCTCCAATTCTTGTGACACCGGATGGAATTACAATCGATTTTAGGGCAAAACAATCTTCAAAGGTACTTCCATGAATTTCTGTTATGCCAACTGGAAGATTAATTTTTTCTAGATTGGAACATCCTTGGAAAGCTCCTCCTCTAATTTCTGTTATCGTACTTGGTAGGGTTACTTCTTTTAGGCTCTTTATATTTTTAAAGACATCTCCTCTAATTCCTGTTACTTTTTCCTGTTTGTATTCCTCTGGGATTTCTAATGTCTTATCCTTTTTCCATAAACCAATGGTATAGTAACGAACGGCATATCCTTCTACTTGTTTTTCATAGATGATATGAGGCTTTGCGAATACAAGAGAGAGAATAAATATCATTATTAGTGGATAGGCTATTCTAAAGATTTTATTCCCTATTTTTTTAGGAGTTGCTCCTTCTACCACACTGGTTACAATATAGGATATTTTTTCATCGGGACGTTTCGTAATTTCTTTTTTTAAATACTTTTCTATTGAATAGTTTTTTATAAAATAAAATGATATTCCTAATGTTATGGAAAGAATTAAAAATATTAGAAAAGCATGCGTATGATATGCCATATAGATTGTAATTAGTAGAAAACAAATGATTCCTTCTATCAAAAAAATTCTATTTTTTCGATCTTCTATTTTCTTTAGCGTTAATCCTGTTATGTCTTTATTTCCTTGTAATTCTTCTTTGATTCTATCTTCTAAGACATCATTTACTGATTTTATTGTCAATACGGTAAGCATTCCTGATATTTGAATTTGCTTTGGTGGAGCGGTTGATTCCTGTTCAACTCCTACTACTAAATTTTCTATGTTTGTTCCACAGTTAGCACAAAATTTTGTTGAGGTGGAGATGGGGGTATTACAAACTGGACAATTTGGAACTTCATATTCTTTTGGTTCTAAGAGAAGACTTCCACATTTTTTACAATAAGAATACGTTTTTTCATTTTCGGTATTGCATTTTTTACAGATTAGTTTGGCTTCTACTAAGTCTGCACCACAGTCTGGACATCTTGTATTTCCATAAGCGGCTTCTCTTCCACATTTTGGACAAGTAATTGTCCCTACAGTTGTTTTTACGGTTGAGACTGTACTTGCTTCTTTTTCCATTCTTCTATTCTGAGATAGATAACTTAGGGCAAAGGTTCCAATAAAGATTCCAAAAAAATCTACCATAAAAATAAGGGGAAAAACAGGAGTTACAATGAGTAAAAAAAGAATTCGGATGAACATTAATCTTTTTACCGTCCAGAATGTATGTCCTTTCTCTTTTAATAAATTGGATAATGGGACCATAACTCCTAGTGTGTTATGAATTGTACAAAATAATTCTATAAAATATAGAAATAAAACTTCTTCCATTTCCATACGATCACTCCATCTTCTATTCTTATTAATTTCATTATAATATAAAATAAAAGAAAAAGAAATTATTCTTTTTCTTCTTTCTTAAGCATTTTTAAAATACTTCTGTTTGATAAGTCTATTTTTTCTAGAAATTCTTCTAATCCTTTTTTCGTTATTTTACGAATCAATGGGACTCTATTTTCTATTATTTTTTGATATTCGATAATGTCATCAAAAAAGTTTGCTTGTGTTTTTTCAATATGGTCGATCATTTTTCCTTCGTTTGCAATCCATACTTTTTTCATTCGATCTATATTTGCTTTGGATAGAGCCAGATGTTCCCACTCATAGTCAATTTCATGGATTAATTCCTCTGGGGATGTTGTCGTTGCGAAAAAGTAGAATGTTTTATAGGAATGTTCCTCTTCCCATTGCATATCATAATCATTTAAGATTTTCTTTTGTCTCATTCGTTCTTGAAATTCGGATGAGGAACCAAATAGAATTGTTGTGATCATGTTTAGGTATAAGTCACGCTCTACTCCTTTTTTATTTAGTGAAGATTTTGGTACTTTTATTGCATACCCTATTTTCGGTACTTCAATATTTTCATAGATGGTCTCTTCTTTTTTCACTACTTCTTTTGGCTCTTTTGGAATCATGATTTTTGGAAGAAGTTTTCCTTCTTTTTCTTCTAGAGTCTCTTTGATGATTTCTAGTGCTTCTTCTATTTTAAAATTTCCTGTTATTAAGATAAACATATTACTTGGAATATAGAAAGATTCATAACACTTATATAAATCTTCTTTCGTAATTTTCTTAATTTCTTTTATCGTTCCTGCAATATCGTATTTTCTAGAACTATTATGATAGATGTTTTCTCTTAAGGTCATTTCTAATTTATAGTCAGGAATATCTTGATACATTTTAATTTCTTCGGAAATAATTCCTTTTTCTTTTTCTACATTTTTATCTGTAAAAAAGGGATGATTTACGAATGTTAGTAAGTACTTTAAATTTTCTTTAAAGTTTTTGGTTCCTAAACAAATATATTGGGTATTGTCATAGGAAGTCGATGCATTGGCATCGGTTCCACTTCTCGAGAAAAAGGTAAATGGATCTTCTCCACTTTCTTCTTCAAATAATTTATGTTCTAGATAGTGAGCAATTCCAAGAGGTGGGGTATAGAGTTTTCCATCTACTTCAAAAGAGAGAATGTCACTACCATACTTTGTTGCGTAACTGATAAAATAGTTTTTCTTATCTTCATAGGTAATCATATAGACTTCTAAGCCATTTTTAAGAGTCTCTTGGTAACAGGTTTTGTCTAAGTTTGCAATCTCAATTATCTTCATTTTTCTCACCTTCCAGTAAATATATTGTATCCATTTTTACTTTTTTGATGGCTCTTACAATTTGTTGTTTTGTTACCTTATTCATCTTACTTGCTCTTTCTTCATATGGCTCTAATCCAGTTAGTGCTTGTGTTAAATATTCTCGTATTAAACTCATAGGATTTTCTTCTATGTTTGTAAGAGATGTTTGATAGAATTCTTTTGCGACTTTGATTTCTTTTTCTGTCATTTTTCCCTTTTGCATATTTTCTATGATTTTTGTAATTTCTTCTACTGTTTTATCATAGTTTTCTCGATCAATTCCTGATGCAATGAAAAACATCTGATCTAGTTTACTATAGCTTGAATAAATACTATAACATAGAGATTTTTTTTCTCTTACATCTCTGAATAATTTAGAGTCTACTCCTCCTCCTAAAATAATGTTTGCTAAAACAAGGGGATAGTTTTTCTCATAATCTTTGGCTTTCTTAATTGGACAAGCGATGGCAAGTTTGGACTGGGTGTTTTCTATTTTTTCTCTAGCAATTAATTTTTTCTTTCTTAGAGGTTTTTGTTCTACTTCATATGGAACTTTTTTCTTTTTTACTTTTCGAAATTTCATTTGTTTTTTTAGAATACTTAGGGCTTTGTCTATTGAAATATCGCCTACCATATAAATATCGACAAAATCTTGGTCTAGCATCTTTTTATAATATTCATATAGGTTTTTTCCAGTAATTTCTTCTAAGTCTTCTTTATATCCCATCATTCTATAAGAGATAGGGCTTTCTTTGCCATAGGCTTCCTTTAGTCTGATAAAAGCATATTCTCCTGCATCTTCTTTGATGGATGAGAGTGCAACAGAACAATTTTTCTTTACAATCGATAATTTTTCTTCCTTGAAAGAATTCTCTTCCACATCTGGATCAAATAAAATCTTTCCTAAAAATTCTATTGCTTTTTCAAAGTTTCCTTTTTCGGTATATTTATCATCTAATACTTGTAGGATAAAACTCGTCATAATATAGTTTCCGACTCTTTGAGTATGATTATAAATATCAGCTGCATATAGGTTTTCTGATGCGATAATCATATCCCTTTTTGTTGGATACTCTTTTGTTGATTGGAGAAGAATATCTGATAATATGTTTCTTTTTGTTATTTCGTTTTTTTGAATGGGACTATGAAAATCAATTCTCATGGTAAGTGTTCTAAATTTTTTTGTTTCGATTACCTGTAAATTATAGGAACCCAAATCTTTTCTTGTACTTTTCATTTTGTCACCTCTTCTTTAGTATACCCTTTTATTCTTCTTCTATGATGGAATCTAATGCTAAACGAATCATTTGATTTAGAGATGTTTCTCTATCTTCGCTAGATAAGCTTCTTTTATCATATAGAGAATCCACTACTGTCATTAAGCAGGATGCTTCTTTTCCTAATTTTTTGGCAATATAGAATAGTCCAAATGCTTCCATCTCTACGGATAAGAAACTCATATCTACAAAGCATCTTCTAAATTTTTCTTCGGAATCACAATATAAATCAAATACATCACTTGTAATCGTTTTCCCATATCTTATGTTTAGATGGTCTTTTTCGGCTGTTTTTAAAATTAATTTATTTAATGCTTCAGATGATTGAATAAAGTCAATATCGACTCCATCTAATAATTCATCAAAATAACTTTTACAATATGCTCCACTAGATAAAATAACGTCTAGTAATTTAATATCTTCATGGAAAGATCCACATGTACCTATTCTTATGATTTTTTCTACATTATAGAATTTATATAATTCATAGGAATAGATTCCAATACTTGGAATTCCCATACCGGATGCGAAAACCGTGATTCTTTTTCCTTTATAGGTTCCGGTATAGCCATACATATTTCTTACTTCATTGACTAGTTTGGCATCTTCTAAAAAATTTTCGGCAATATATTTTGCTCGTAGGGGGTCTCCTGGCATTAAGACTAATGGTGCAATATCTTCTGGTTTACTTTCGATATGTGGTGTTGACATATTTCTACCTTCTTTCTTACTTTTATTATATAGAATTCTTTTTGTCTTTTCAATTTTTTTCAAAAACAGATGAGTTATTCCTCATCTGTTTTATCATATTTATATAAAACTTCTCTTGGTTTTGAGTTACCGGTTGCAGGACCTATAATACCGTCTTCTTCTAGTTGGTCAATCATTGTTGCGGCTTTATTATATCCTATCTTAAATTTTCTTTGTAGAAGTGAGGCAGAGGCTTTTTGTTGTTTGATGACAAAGTCTTTGATTTCATCATATAAGTTTTCTCCTTCTGCTTCTACTGGTTCTTCATCAAAGGATTCTTCCTCTTCTTTTGGTTCTTCTAGCTTCATAAATAGTTCATCATATTGTGCTTCTTGTTGATTTTTGGTGAAGGCGATAATTTTTTCGATTTCTTCATCTGTAATGAAGGATCCTTGAATTCTAGTTGGTGTATTTTGACCGATTGGCAAGAAGAACATATCTCCTTTTCCTAATAACTTTTCGGCACCTATTTGATCGAGAATGGTTCTAGAATCGATTCCTGATCCTACTGCGAAGGCAATACGAGATGGGATATTGGCTTTGATAAGACCGGTAATGACTTCTGTTGATGGACGTTGGGTTGCGACAATTAAATGAATTCCTGCTGCTCTTGCTTTTTGGGTAATTCTTAAGATAGAATCTTCTACTTCTTTGGCAGCTACCATCATTAAGTCAGATAACTCATCGATTACAATCACAATAAATGGCATCTTCTCCATTGGATCATCTGCATGAGTCTTATTGTATTTTTCTACATAATCATTAAATCCTTCAATCTTTTTTGTACCGGTTGCGCTAAACATTTGATATCTTTTTTCCATCTCATTTACCATCTTTTGTAATAAGACAGCTGCTTGTTTTGGATCCGATACGACTGGACATACTAAGTGAGGAATTCCATTATAAACAGATAATTCTAC
This sequence comes from uncultured Bacilli bacterium, assembly GCA_947632595.1. Lineage (GTDB taxonomy): Bacteria > Bacillota_I > Bacilli_A > RF39 > UBA660 > UBA3789. Next base: position 12,154 of record CANRPY010000021.1, read on the forward strand.
TACTTTTGGATCTACCATCGCTAGTTTTACTTCGTCTGGTTTTGCACGCATTAGAATGGAACAAATAATTCCATTTACACATACTGATTTACCAGAACCTGTTGTACCTGCAATTAAGAGGTGTGGCATCTTATTAATTTCACAAACTCCGATATCACCCATAATGGATTTTCCAAGAGGTACCATTAATTTTTTATCTTGATTTTGAATCATTATCTTGCTTGCCATGATTTCATAGAAGCTTACGGATGATGGATTATCGTTGGCGAACTCGACTCCAACGGTACTCTTACCTGGAATTGGTGCTTCAATACGAACATCTTTTTTCGATAAAGCAAGAGCAATTTCTCTACTTAATGTTGTTATTTTATTGACTCTTGTACCACTTGCAATTTCTAATTCATACTGAGCAACCGTTGGTCCAATATGAACTTCTACTACTTTTGCGATAACATTAAAACTTTTTAAAACGTCTTCTAATTTTGTGATATTTGCTTCGATTGCAGCATTATCCATTGCTACATTTTTGTTCTTTGGTTTATTTAATAATTCAAATGGTGGTAATTGATAACTTGGATTTACTTTTACTTCTTTTGGTTTTTCTTCTTGTTTTTCTTCTGTAGATTCTCCTGTTTTTTTCAAGTCATCAATACTTTTAATGGTTGGTTTTTCTGGTTCTTCTATTTCATTACCATTGCTAATAATTACTTTTTGTTGTTGTTTTTCTTCTTCCTCTTCCCCTGTTTCTTCTTGAGGTTTTTCTTTCTTCTTACTCTCATGCTTTTCTTTGGCATTTGTTAATGTATTTCTAATAAAGTCACTAATTGAGAATCCTGTAAATAAAAGAACTCCTACTCCTATTAAGAAAACGGTTACAATCTTCATTCCTGCATTTGAGAATAATTTTGAGAAAATCATTGCGAAAACCCAACCAATGATTCCTCCTCCTACTGATATCGTATCTCCAATGCTTCCTGTTTTCATCAGTAAATCGAACCCTTTGGTTAGTTCATTTACGGTTTCTTTAAAAGCAAGAGATACACTAGCATCATTCAATTCTATAAAATCCCAGTGCATAAAAGATAATAATCCAATGATAAATAAATAGAGTCCTAAAAACTTTGTTGAGAAAAGTTCTGGTAAATCTCCTCTTATAAACATATAAATTCCAAGTAAAAGTAAAATTACTAGAAATATCATATATGCTGATCCTGTTAAAAATAAGGAAAATGAAGTAATAAATCTTCCTACTAATCCTAATTTTCCTAATCCTAGGATAGCAACGATTACCAATAAAACTGCATAGACTTCTGTTTTAATTTCTAATTTTTCTTTTTTACTAGATTTTCTTTTCTTTCTTTTGGCCATATAGATACTCCTATTCTCTACCAATATTATACACCATTTCTTTATTTGACACTAGAAATTTGCAAAATTTGTCAGTATTCAACAACAAAAAAAGAGCTTACGCTCTTGATACATATTTTCCATCTGCTGTTGAAACAATAATGGTTTCTCCTTCTTCAATAAATAAAGGAACTCTTACCATTAATCCTGTTTCACATTCTGCATCTTTTAAAGCATTTGTTGTTGTGTTTCCTTTTACAGCTGGTTCTGTATGAGTAATGACAAGTTCTACTTTATCTGGTAGATCAATTCCTAAGATTTCTCCTTCATAACTAGTAATGTATACCTCTAAGTTCTCTTTTAATAATTTAGATTGATCTCCAATATGAGAAAATGGAATTTCTAATTGCTCATACGTATCCATATTCATGAAATAATAAATATCATTCATATTATATAGATATTGCATTAATTGCTTATCAATTCTTGCAGTAGCAACTTTTACACCAGCATTAAATGTTTGTTCATAAATAGCACCTGTTCTTAAATTCTTTAGTTTTGCTTTTACAATTGCTGCTCCTTTTCCAGGTTTTACGTGTTGTGTTTCCATTACTACAAAGATATTTCCTTCATACTCAATGGTAATTCCATTTTTTAAATCATTTGTACTAATCATATTTTCACTCCTTCCTAACAAATTAAAAAATAAGTGTTTAGCTTATTTTATTTTTTTTCTTTATGTACTGTGTGTTTTCTACATTTAGGACAGTATTTATTCATTTCTAGACGGTCTGTTGTATTTCTTACATTTTTTTCTTCTCTATAATTTTCTTCTTTGCATTCACTACATACAAGAGTTTTATATTGTCTATTTCCTACTTTAGCCATTTTCTTTCCCTCCTTACACGTCTATCAGTATTATATCAAAGTTTTCTTATTTTGCAAAAGTTTTTTACATTTTCTCTTTTTATTTTGAAAAACTTGTTGTATCTGTTTGTTCTTCTTGGTAGCTAGATTCTTCTAAGTCTAGACGTTTAATCTCTTCTATACGATATTTTGATGGTTCAAAGGTATCTTCAAATTTAGGTAGAGATTCACTAAACTGTCTTTTTTCATAGTTTTCTACTAATTGATTATTATGACATGATGTAATTCCTACTGCTAGTGCTATGGCAATTACTGTTGGCCATACAACTTTTAAATTTTTCATATTCTATCCCCCTCAAATTGCTATCATTATACCACATTTTTGCTTTTTTTGCAAATATCACACAAAAAAAGAGTATTTCTACTCTTTTTCTGGTTGTGCTTTTAATGAATTTTTGAAACCTTCTTTAATCTCATCTGCATAAGCATTTACTGTTTCATTGAACTTTTGGAATTCTTCATCTTCTGAATATCCCATATATAATACTTTTTCAATGTCAGAGTGATTAAATCCGATTCCTGTTTTACTGTCTAATACTCCTTCTGGAAATTGGCATGCTCCATAGTCATACATGGCTTTTTTATCATTTCCTGTTGAGAAGATTAGGTAAGATATAATCATTACTTTCTTATTTCCACCTTTTAATAGACATACCGTACCAATTGGTAAAAATCTTTCTTTTATTTCCATAATTTCTACTCCCTTTCTTCTTAATCTAATTCTTCGATGGAATCCTCATCTGATTCTTCATCGTCGTCTTCGTTTCTTCTTCTATTTTTAGCTACCATTCCAGCTAGACCAGCAGCAGCTCCGATTGCAGCAGGTACTGCGTAACCCATATAAGACTTCTTGCCAACGCTTGTATTTGGTATTGGCGCATATTCTGATACCGGTGGTGATGACTCTGGTGTTTCTACTCTTGGTTGGGTTGGTGCAGTCGTTGTTGGTGGCGCTGTTGTAGGTGGCATCGTCGTTGGAGGTGCCGTTGTAGGTGGCATTGTCGTAGGTGGCGCCGTTGTAGGCGGCATCGTTGTTGGAGGTGCCGTTGTTGGTGGCATTGTTACAGGTGCCGTTGTTGGAGGATTTGTTATCACGGATGTTTCTGGTGGCACTGTTGGCTGTGAAGGTGGTACCGTTGGCTGTGAAGGTGGTACCGTTGGTTGTGTAGGAGGCACTGTAACTGGCGTTACAAATGGCTCTGTTTCTGGATTTGGTAATCCAGCAACTGGCGGTATCGTTGGTTCTGGTAAAATTGGATCTGTAATTGGTGCCATTGGAATCACCGTTGTTCCTGAAATTGTTGGGGTAACAACTGGTGGAATTGGCGTTGTTGGGATTGGCTTTGGTGTCGTTGGAATTGGTGTTGGTTGAGGCGTTGTTGGAACTGGTACAGGTGTTGGCGTCGTTGGTACTGGTGGCACTGGTGTCGTAACTGGTACCAAATCCGTTGGCGTTGGAGTCGTTGGCACTGGTGGTAACGGAGTTGTCGTTGGTACTAAATCGGTTGGTTGCGGCGTTGTTGGAATCAAATCCGTAGGACCTTGTGGCACCGTTGCAGGAAGATTGTTTCCTGAAGGTACTGTTGCTGGTAAGTTGTTTCCTGATGGAACTAAATCCGTTGGATCTTTTGGTGTTACCTTTGGACCCTGTGGAACCAAATCGGTTGAACCTTGTGGTACCGTTGCAGGTAAATTGTTTCCTGAAGGTACTAAATCGGTAGTGCCTTTTGGTGTTACATTTGATGCTTGTGGCACCGTTGCAGGAAGATTATTTCCTGATGGAACTAGATCCGTAGGTCCTTGTGGTACTGTTGCAGGTAAATTACTTCCTGATGAAGTACCTGTCCATGCATCTTGCATCTTCTGACCAAGACTTGCAATATCGTCATCTACAGAACTAATCTGAGATTTTAAAGCATTAAATTCATAGGTAGAAGCATTTCCTGGGACTTCTCCTAAATCGGTTAATTGTCTTTGTAAATTTTCTCTTAACTCTAATTTTGAAGCATATTCATTTGAATATCTTGCGTAAGCTTCTGGATTGGCAGCCGTCTCTACTGCTCTACCAACATCGTCGGCACTACTAGAAACCGCTTTTGCAGCACCATTTACTACATCATCTGCTCCTTGGTCTACAACCGTTAGAGCTGTTGATGATGATCCTGCTCTACTTGCTGCACTTGCTACATCATCTACACTATTTTGTGCTAGTTTTGCAGCGGCATTTGCCACATCATCTGCGCTTTGGTCTACAATGGCTAGAGCTGTTGAAGAACCAGATGTTGCTTTTCCTGCGGCAGATACAACATCATCGGCAACTGCTGCTGGATTTGGTGTAGCTGCTGCTCTTGCAATATCATCTGCTTGATTGGCAACGGAAGAGGCAATATCATCTGCTTGGTTAGCAATCGTTTGACTAACTCCTCCACTTGCTCCTTTTGCGGCTTCTTCTGCTGCTTTTCTAGCAGCTCCTTCTGCAATATCTGGGTGAAGAAGTTTTGCAGCTGCACGATAATCGGCTTTGGAAATAGTTCCTTTTCCTTTGTTATATAAATCATTTAAAATTTGCATCTTTTCGGCATCTGTTTTGGTAACATCATTTATGATATCATCCACAACGCTCTTTGAATCTTTTGCAAATTCAGTGGCAGCTTTTGATGCGTCATCTGCGAATCCTCCGGCAGCTTTTGTTGCATCATCTGCAAATCCTCCGGCGGCTTTTGTTGCATCATCAGCAAAACCTCCGGCAGCTTTTGTTGCATCGTCTGCAAATCCTCCGGCAGCTTTCGCAGCATCATCTGTGAATCCTCCAGCGGCACTTGCAGCATCATCTGCCATTCCACTGGCAGCTTTTGCAGCTTGTCCTTGTAAAACATCAGGATGGAACATTTTTGCTCCTTTTAAGTAATCTGCTCTTGATATTTTACCACTATCATATAATTCTTTTATAATACTAAATTTATCTCCATCAGCAACGTTACTATTAATAACATCATCTAGGGAGTTAAATACATCATCTGCACTTCCGGCTCCACTTCCTGCAGTTGCTCCTGCAGCATTAGCAGCATCATCTGCTCCACTTGCAGCAGCTTTGGCAGCATCATCTGCCATTCCTCCTGCAGCATTTGCGGCATCATCTACTACTTGAAGAGAGGTCCCTGCTCGTTTTGCTTTAAATGTTTGCCATGCTTTTGAAACTCCTCTTAAGGCATAGTTTACAGCAACGACTGTTCCGGCAGAAATAAGACCATTCTTAACACCTTGTTTGAAGGCTTCATCATAGGTTAGACCACCTTTTAGTCCTTCTTGCATGGTTCCACCTAAAGCTCCGATACCAGCAGCAGTTGCATTCACCGCAAGAGATCCGGCAGCAGCTTGTGCTCCAGCCGCAAATCCTACTCCTGATGTAGCTCCTGCCACTCCTCCTGTTGCGGCAATGACTGCTCCATATCCGATAGCAGTACCGGTTATTTCAAACACTTTGGCGGCCAGTCCATCTTCTTTTATCCAACTTGCTTGTGTCATTTTTTTACCAAACTCTGTATTGTAATAAAAGTTATGGAAGGCATCTCCAACATGGTCTTTCTTTACGAATTCTCCTACTTTATTTTTAAAGTCTTCTGCTCCGAACCATCCTCCGACTTTTCCTATAATTGAGGCAAATCCATCTACTATTTGTTCTCCGGCTGTAAGGATACCTTCTGTAAGTTTTGAGAAGATCATTCCAGCAGAACTTAATAGTTTTTGACCCCAACCCATGTTTTCGTATTCTTCATTATATTGTTTAATTGTTTCTACTTTATCTTTTATGGCAGCAACAAGAGAATCTACGGTTGACATACAATTTCCAGGCATTTGAGCCCCTTCTTGTATACCACTAACATCAAGATAATTTGCTCCTCTTGCTCCTGTTATTAAGCTAACAGCAGAAGCCATACTTCCTTCTACATTACTAAGAGTATTTTTGGATTGAGTAAGTTCACTCAACGCATCATCTACTTTTCGTTCATCTAAATCTAACTTTGCCATCTCAATCCCTCCTAATTCGTTCCATTATTTTGTTGCTGCTGTTGTCTTGCTTGTTCATCTGCTAGACGTTGTCTATAAGCATTTAGTTCTTGTACTTGTTCATTGTATATGCGAACTGCTTGATCTACAACATCACTAGCTCGGGCGGCACATTCACTGGCAATCATTGCTACTTGTTGAGCAAACTCATAAATCGGAGTCTGCATAGATTCTCCGTTGGCAGCCAAGGCTTTCTTATCACATATGTCTCCAGCGCCTTGAATTTGGTCTGCAGCTTTTGCCATTTCACTTGCGGCATCTACATATGCTTGACACCCATTTCTAATTGTTTCATAATCAATTAATTGTGATTCACTCGTTATTCCATATTGAGCCATCTTTACACCCTCTATCTACACTACCTTATCATACTTATTTTTTCATAAATCCCTAAAAAAAGCAAGTGTTCCGTGAAAAAAGACACTTGCCTTTACTTATTTTACTTCTTTACAGATAATTAATAGATAAGAACCCATTGGATTATAGTGACATACTTGTAGTACAAGCATTCTATCACTTGCGGTAAAATTCGCATTATCACTCTTATAAGTCGTTCCTGATAATAGTTTATTTACATGTTGTAGATAATCGGCATCTCCCGTAAATAATATTTTCATATGTTCATTATTAGATGGATCAATGATCTTTGTCGCAACTACTTCATAATGCACTTTTCTTTCATCAATACTCAAATAAACATCTTTATAATTCTTAAAGATTTCTTCATCCATATAAGCTTCTAGATTGGTAAATGGTAATTGATCATAAAACTCAGGTTTTTGCGTATTATGGCCATAAATATTTATTTGTTTATCTGTATTTAGATTTTGATTTCGATAATCAAAGAATGGTACTCCTAGTCCGTCCCATTGTCCATATAAGTTATAATTTAGATAATATTCATTATTGTTTGCTCTTGTTACTAAGGTATCAATATTTAGATTTGGGATTTGTAAGTGTCCCATGATATATTGATTTCCATATTGATTACGATACCCTGGAAGAGGATTCTCATATACAGGTTCTACTGGAACTTCTTCTTTAGGAAAGCCTTCTTCTTTCTTTTCTTTAATTAATTTGTTGACACTTGGTATTCCTTGTTCTTTGATAAAGTTATCATAAATAAAGTATCCACCAACACATAGTACAACTGGAACTAAAAAGATTAAAATATTTCGTAATAAATCATTCTTTTTCTTTTTCATATACTCACCTATTTTCTAATTAAAATATACATTTTGTTCGTTTTCTTGTCAATTGTTTTACAATTATAATCCGTACAATTCTGTATACTTTCTTGTAACTTCTCTTGTCAAATAATAGGTTACTAAGCTACGATAATCGATGTTGGAATTTGGATGAGAAGAGTCAGGAGATGCGACTACAAATGTGGCTTTTGGATTGTTGGTTGGAAGATAACCTATAAAGTTACTGGTGATGGTTTCGGTATCAATTACTCCATCGTTGTTCGTATCAATAAAGCTTTGAGAGGTTCCTGTTTTTCCGGATGCTTGCATCCAATCATCTACATATCCTACTCCGTATCCTCCAGGACTATGCATTACAGCATAAAATCCTTCTTTGATACGATTCATATATTCTGGTTTGGTATCAATTGTATTTAAGGTTATGGGTTCTACTGTTTTTTCTAGTTTTCCTATCTTTTCATTGGATGAAGATGCATGCACTTCTTTTAAAAGATGGGGAGCAAGACGTTTTCCTCCGTTTGCAATGGTTGAAATATACTGTGATAGTTGGATTGGAGTATATGTTTCATATTGACCCATAACAAAGTCTAATAAGTTTCCAGCTGCTTTGTCTTTTGATGTGTATCCCTTACTTTCTACTGGAAGATCAATTTCTGTTTTGACTCCTAGTCCAAAAGAGTGGTACATATTTCGATATAAATCAAAAGAAGACTGATTAAAGTTCATTTTCATATTACGATGATACTCTTGACCATTTACTCGAATGGCAATCTTAAATTGGTAGACATTACTACTTTTCGCAAGAGCCGTTATATCATCGATCACACCTAAATCATAGACAGAAGAACATTTTTCAGCGACTCCTGCTACTTTTACACATTCATCTAGCATTCTTTCTCCTATATGAACGGCACCTGTATTGTATCCAACTAACATAGAAGCTCCTTTTACAATAGATCCTGGCATGATAGGAGATGTTAAAATACTCGTTGTATAATCTACTATTTGACCATTTACTAATCGTTTACTAGCCATTGCTAAAATCTCACCATTATTGGGATCTTGAATGACTACTGTCGAATGATCATAATATTCTGTATTGGGTTCACTCTTTGTTTTCCAAATAAAGTCTTCTATTAATCTTTCAATTTCTTGTTGCAATCTAATATCGATTGTTAAAACAATGTCTTTTCCTCTTTTTCCTTCTTTTACGAGTTTAGTCTCATGAGAATTTACAATTTCATAAACTGCTTTTTCTCCTTTTAAATACTCTTCATATTGTTTTTCTATGTAACTTGTTCCTACTCTATCATTTAGGCTATATCCCTTTTCTAAGTAGTATTCTTTTTCTTCGGCAGGAAGACCTTGTGTTGTTGTAGAAACATTGCCAAGAATTGTTTTAAATGTTTCTCCATAAGGATAGACTCTTTCCCAATCTAGTTTGGTATTAAATCCTGTTAAACTATCATTGTGTTCTGAAATATAGGCATATTCTTTTTCAGTAGCATTTGACTTAATAATCTTTTCCGAATAGGTATACCCTTTATTCATTAAATAATATAAATAAGCGGTTTTCTTTTCTTCTTCTGTAAATGCTAATTCTTCTTCTGTTACTCTCTCTAATTTTAATTCTTCTATATCCTCTTCTGTTAATTTTCTTTGTTTTACTTTTTCTTTTTCTTTTTTGGTAATTCTTTTTTCACATATTTCTTTATTTTTCGCGCAAAAAAATTCTCTTTTACTTCTTATTGTTAAAGAGTTTAAATTTAGTGTTAAGTAAGGAGATAGCTTCTCTGCAATTTCTACCATACTCTCTTCTGTTGCATCTTTTGGTTTGGTATAGGTTATGGTTTTTAGGGATTTATTGTCTACTAAAATATTATAGTTTCTATCATAGATTCTGCCTCTTGGGCTACTGGTCCCTGTTACTGTTGTATTTGTTAATTTTTCTAGAGAAGCAAGATACATTTCTCTATCAAAAAACATGACTTTTGTAATTTTAATTAAAATGATTCCAAATAGAAAGGCAACTAAAATCATTAGAAAATAAAATCTATTTGTCATAATTTTTTCTTGTTTTTTTCTTGTTTGTTTCTTTTTTGGCATGGACCTCACCTATTATTAGTTTATCACATAATTCTTCTTTCCATTCATATAATTTCTTAGGGTGAGTTAGTATGTTAGAAAAAATGATCATGCATTATCTTCCTCAAATTACGATGGATGATCTTAGAAAGTTTGCTGAAAAAAATTCGATCTCCTATACAGAGGAAGAATTAGAGATTGTCTATTTCTTTTTGAAGGAACATGCAACAGAACTTCTTCATAAAAATACAAAATGTTTATCCTTATTAGAAAAACAAATTCGACCAGAACTTTATCAAAAACTATTTTCTCTCTATCAATATTATAGTAGTCAATATTTATAAAAAAAGGAACTTACTGGTTCCTTATTTTCTCACGAATCTCTTCATCCATCTTGCCACTTCGTATCATTTCTATTTCATATTTATATGGACAATATGTTCTATCAATATATGGAGTTTCTAATATTTTAGGAACTTCTTTTAATTTCTC
>CANRPY010000022.1 GCA_947632595.1 uncultured Bacilli bacterium
GTCCGGCCTTAGGCACCACGTGGAGGAATACCCAAGTCTGGTTGAAGGGACCGGTCTTGAAAACCGGGAGGTCGTGCGAGCGGCGCAGGGGTTCGAATCCCTTTTCCTCCGCCATATATATCGCGGGATGGAGCAGTTTGGTAGCTCGTCGGGCTCATAACCCGAAGGTCGTTGGTTCAAATCCATCTCCCGCAACCATTTATTTTCAATTTTTTGGTTCCTTGGTGCAGCTGGTTAACACGTTTGCCTGTCACGCAAAAGATCGCGGGTTCGAGCCCCGTAGGAACCGCCATTTGGCTTCATAGCTCAGTCGGTAGAGCAAGGGACTGAAAATCCCTGTGTCGCTGGTTCGATTCCCGCTGGAGCCACCATTTTATTTAGACAATTTATTCAGTAGCTGAACAAGATGTCTTTGCGCTCGTAGCTCAGTTGGATAGAGTGTTTGGCTACGAACCAAAAGGTCGGGGGTTCGAATCCCTCCGAGCGCACCAGTTTCGGGAAGTGGCTCAACTTGGTAGAGCACTTGGTTTGGGACCAAGGGGTTGCAGGTTCAAATCCTGTCTTCCCGACCATTTGGAAAACAAAGTCTTACTTAGGTAAGGCTTTTTTTGTCTTTGACAGAATACTGTCAATTTCTTTCATTTTTTCTTAATAAAATCGAACTCTTAAAACTAGATATGTTATAATGATTATTGTTTGAGATAAGATATTATTCACGTCTGGGATTTTACAAGTATTCTGGAATAGATTGTCTTAAACAATAGAATGTTCAGTAGAGTAGAATGTTCAAGAGAAGAAAAAATCTAAATGAAAGAGAATCATTTCCCACGCAAAAGACATCTTGGTAATTTTATTTTATTGAATGATTCGAAGAAAAAGAACGACTAACGGCGTGAATTAGTTGTTCTTTTTTGTTTTTCTTTCTTTTTTTCTAAAAAAAATATATAATATAGGGAGTCTAGTAAAAGAGTGATGCTTATGCAATTAAAGAAAATTAAAAGGACCAATGATATTAAAAAATTATCTCTTGCAGAACAAAAAGAACTTGCAAGAGAGATTCGGGATTATTTATTAGAAGTGGTTTCTAAAAATGGGGGACATCTTGCTTCTAATTTAGGAATTGTTGAATTAACGATTGCGTTAGAGAGTGTTTTTGATGTAAATTATGATAAGATTATCTGGGATGTTGGACATCAATGTTATGTTCATAAAATCTTGAATGGAAGAAAAGATTCTTTTTCTTCTCTTCGTAAGTTTGGAGGAATTTCTGGTTTTCCTAAAGTATCGGAATCTAAGAGTGATGCTTTTGATACAGGACATAGTAGTACTTCTATTTCTGCTGCGATGGGATATGCTATCGCAAGAGATCTTCAAAATCAAAATTATCATGTCATTGCGGTAATTGGAGATGGGGCTTTAACAGGCGGTATGGCGATGGAAGCCCTTAATCATGCGGGAAGTTCTGGTACGAATATTATTGTTGTTTTAAATGATAATGAGATGAGTATTTCTAAAAATATTGGAGGTATGAATGAATTATTAACAAAACTTCGTATTCGAAAGAAGTATACAGAATCCAATAAAGTTGGAAAAAATCTTGTTCAACATATTCCTGTTTTAGGAACTCACTTAGTACATGGCGTTTCTAAGTTAAAGAGTGGAATTAAACAATTGATTTTACCAGGTATGTATTTTGAAGATATTGGTTTTCGTTATTTAGGACCTGTTGATGGACATAATCTTGCGGAATTAGAAGACTTATTTAATAAGGCCAAAGAGTTAGATGGACCTACTTTGATTCATGTGATTACTAAGAAGGGAAAAGGATATCGTTTTGCGGAAGAAAATCCTGATCGTTTTCACGGAGTTAGTCAATTTGATGTGAATACAGGGGAAGCTGTTAAATTTAAGACGTGTGATTATTCGAAAGTTTTTGGAGATAAATTAGTGTCTCTTGCGAAACACAATCGAAGAATTGTTGCGATTACGGCTGCAATGAAAGATGGAACTGGGCTTAGCTCTTTTGCAGAACAATTTCCTAACCGTTTCTTTGATGTGGGAATTGCCGAACAACATGCTTTAACGTTTGCGGCAGGGCTTGCAAGAGCAGGAATGCTTCCTTTTGTTCCTCTATATTCTTCTTTTTATCAAAGAGGTTATGATCAGGTTATTCATGATATTTGTCTACAGAATTTACATGTTGTTATGTGTGTTGATCGGGCTGGTATTGTTGGGAATGATGGGGCGACTCATCAAGGAATGTTTGATCTTTCTTTTTTCCGTTTGATTCCTAATATTACGATTATGGCACCAAGAGATTTTCAAACATTACGGGATATGATGTCTTTTGCCGTTATTTATTCAGGACCTATTGTTATTCGTTATCCAAGAGGAGGAGAAGAGAAGATTCCTTATTCTCCTATTAAGATAGAAAGAGGAGTTGCGGAGGTTCTACAAAAAGGGGAAAATCTTACAATTGTTACGCTTGGGAATAGTGTTTCAAAGGGGATTTCCCTTGCCCAAAAACTAGAAAAAGATGGAGTCTCTTCTGAGATTATTGATTGTCGTTTTTTAAAGCCATTTGATCAAAAAACGATTCTTAAAAGTTTGGCTAAAACGAAAAAATTTGTTGTGATAGAAGATGGAACCATTGTTGGAGGATTATGTTCTACCATGAAAGAATTGCTTGTAGATTCTCATGTTTCTTATCCAGGACTCTATTTTGCTTATCCTGATCAATTTATTGAACATGGATCTGTAGTAGAACTTGAGAAAAAGTATGGACAAGATCTTTCTACTATTTATAAGAGTGTAAAAAAGATGTTTAAAGATTAATATTATTTTGTTGTTATAGATTCTTGACATAGATTGCTTTCAAAAAGTAAAATGATAATAGAGAAGGTGTGGATATGAAAAAGACTACTATAGAAAAAATCTATTCCTATAAGAAGACAATGCTTCATGTTCAAATTACATTGTTATGTTGTGTCATTTTAGTTCTTGTTTTTATAGGACGTAGTTCCTTTTATGCATTTTTTCCCTTATTTCTTGTTATGGGGTTTTCCTTTCTCCAACAATGTGATTTGTTCTTTCGCTTACGTGAAGTCTATCGTTTCTTTCAAAAAGATCATCAAACAGAAACAGAAATCTTATGGTGGAATTATGATGACTTTTTCCTTACGGATGACAAAATCATTATTGTTTCTTCCAAGGTTGATGTATTTCCATATTCTGACATAAAATCTATTCAAAAAGAAAGATATCATAAAAAGGATAATCAATATCCAATTACAGAATTCTATCTTCATATAAATCTTAAAGATGAAACGCATTATAAAATAGCGATGTATAGTTTTTATGGTGATATAGTACGTCCTTATGATAGTATTGAGGATGCTACTGATTTATTATTAGAAAGAAATCCTAATATTGTTGTGGAGAAAACAATTTAAATATATTTCTTTTAGAAACCACACAATAATCACTAAGTTATTTCTTAATTTTATATTTTTAATCGGATATGATAGAAAAATACTATAGATTGGGGAAAGGTATATGGAAAAGAAAACAATAAAAGGAATCATTGACTATGAAAGAACTCAATTGCTTCTTGTATTTATAGTAACAACAATTATATTTATCTCATTAATTTATGTAGCATTCAGAAATGTTTCTTACAGTTCGTTTTCTATTTTTCTTATAATTGCCACATACTTATATGTTCGTTCAAACTACAAAAAGTTAACGACATCTTATTATTTATATAGGGTATATAAATTTTTAAAAAAAAATAATGAATTAGAAACAGAAATCCTATGGTGGAACAATAGTAATTGTTTTCTTATGAAAGATAAGATTATAATTGTTCAGTGGAAAATTATTGATTTTTCCTATTTAGAAATTGAATCTATTCAAAAGGAAAAAATAAAAAGTACATATTTAAGACGTGTTGTAGGATTTCTGCGGAAACCACTAGTAAAATATACATTTATCACTTTTGTGTTAAAAAATGGGAAACAGTACAAAGAATTAATGTCATCTACATATGATTATCTTTATCCATATAATGATATAAAAGATATTACTAATTTATTGGTAGAAAAGAATCCAAAAATTATTATCAAAAAGCCAATTATTCATGATATCATTGAGAGACTAGGTTTATATGGCATATTAGGAGATAAATTAGAAAGGAAAGTTACGAAAGACGGAACTCTTATAATCATAACAATTATTCTTTTTGCGATAATTTGGTTTTTCTTATCACGATAGATAATATTAGTTGTTGCTGTTTGGTTTATCTTAAAGAAAATATTTGTGTGATGAAGAATCTTTTTGTAGTTCATACAGATAAGGAAAAAAAGGAAATTATTTCCTTTTTTTGTTTTTACTTGAGTTTTTCGATACTGTTATTTAATAGATTGTTAAGTTTTTGGTCTATCTCATCTTTTTTTAGGAGAATTAGTGGTGGATTTTTTATATAAAGTAAATTGGTATGAGTTCTTTTAAACTTTAAACAAATGAAATTATCAATTTCTTGTATTGCTAAATCGTTATATTCAACGCACAATAATTTTGAATTTGTTTTTAGTATGATATCTTTGTCGAAAAAATACATTTGTATATTATTTGAATATATTTTTATATATTCATTCATGTTTTTATTTTTTATCACATAATTTACTGAAATACATGACTTTATAATTAACGCATACCAAATTAACATTGCAAGACCTTCGAAATTAATTATTATCAAAACAGGTAATATTATAATAAAAAACATAAAAGATATATTTATTAAGTTTTGATAAAAGGTAGTGATCATTAGTAGTTGGTAATTCTTTTTAAGATTTAAAAACTGGTTTATTAAACTACTGTCTATGTTGATATTATGTTTGAACTTGTAATTTTTTATATTTTTGTCTATTGAATCCCATAATTTTTTACTAGATTCTGTGTCTATACTTTTACTTGATAAATTATTTATATGAGATTCGAACCATTCATTTGCAGTCTTTTTATCAATCTTTAATTTATAGGATTTTATGTTAAAGTAATAGAAATCTTTGTCATTTATAACCGAAGTGATTTCGTTATATGAATATATGTGAATTTGTTTTGCAATACTTAATAGAAAAAAGTCATCATAAAAATCTACTTTTAATGAAGGATATTTTTTTATCGTTTTTGCAAATTCTTTTTCATATATTATAAAGAAAATAAAAGATAGAATAGCGGAAATAACATAGAAGGCGAAGAAATGATAGTCTTTCATAATATCTGGTTTTAGGATAATGTCTACTAAGTAAAATATTGATAAAAGCAAAAAAAATGGAGATAGGAGTCTGAATGCTTTTTGTATAGGGTCTTTTATCAATTCTTGAAAAATTTCCTTTGAAGTTAAATTTTTAGTATATGAGAATTTAGGTTTAGGTAAATTACTCATAATATTATTGATTTCACAATTATTTAATTCTTCTTTTTTCATCATACACACCTCTTATACAATTATACAGAATAATTTTTAAAAAGTTAATTCTTATTAAAAATGTGGATAATGAAAGTTGTACTAAATATTCAACAACTATTGATTGATTTTATGTAATATGATATTAAAAATAAAAAAGAGTTTGTATCATTTAGAAATATTAGAAAAACCCAGTTTCACAGTTATTAATATTTATAATGATAATTATTTTTTTCTTTTTAATTGTTTAATGTGGCTACCAGCCTATGTATTAATAAACAAATTTAACTCAAAATAAAAGCAGGCTGGTGGTATATATGAGTAAGAAGAATGTTGGATGTTGACGATGCCTTTTCCACAGGTGTATTAGTTGGTGGGGGAATTGTCGCAGCAATGGGAGTTGGTGAATATTATCTTGAAAATATTGCGGAAAATGGATTCTCGTTTTTCAATGGAAAAGTTCAAGGAATGTATAATACACCTCGTACACCAGGTGGAACTATAATAAAGATTGATCCTTTTAATAGGTTTCATCTTGACTTAGATACAATTAATGGTTTACACTATCACATAGGTAAGACAAAGTCATTGCGAAAAGTACATCATATAATTATAAAGTGGTTTTTTGGTTAATTGGCGTTTGGAGAATGTGAAATATGTTTTTAGAAGAAAAAAAAGATAAATGGTATTATTCAAAAAAAAATCATAATAAACGAGAATTTTTTATATATGATTTATGTATAGAAAATGACATAGCTTTAAATTCAATCTTTAACTTTATAAAAAAATATTTGCCAAAAGATAAGATAATAATAGAGTTATCGACGGTATATCATGATGAATTAGCTACTGTTGATGATTATTTATCTATTGAAAAGAAATATATTCAAAAAAAAGATAGATTTGAGTATATTTATAACAATAACTATAAAATGCAGTTAGCATTATTGTTAACTGATAATGCAGAATTTGATTTAGAATCATTTAAAAATTTAACTATATATGGTGGTATGAATTTTTTGATTGGTTTGAGATGCGATGAATTTGATAATTTACTTTACACCTTAAAGAAAAGTCGTCACGGTATTAGAGAATATGATAATATATTGCTGTCCATTACTGAGGATTATATTTCTATTAAAGTAAATGATATTTCTCAATATCCTAATTTAGAAGGAGACATATGTACGATTTTTACTTTGAAATAAATATTATGAATATTGTGAAAAATCTGTGATGTTAAGTTGTATAAAATATATTTTCACAAAATGAATTCTCTTTTTAGAGTGTAGACAAGTTCTATACTCTTTTTTTATAAAATGTTATATAATCAATTTGCAAAAAATACATTCTCAACAAATGTGTTATCATTACTTGTCTTTTTATTATATATTATATATTTTATATTGTATAAAAACGTTTTGATTATTCTTATTAAGTATTACGAGAATATTTGACAATTGTGTATTTGAAAAAATTTACGCTGATGTTTTATTTTTGAACTATTAGGTTAATTCCTAGTAAAAATATGGAAAATGAAAGTTGTACTAAATGTACAACAGCAATTGATTGATTTTATGTAATATGATATATTAGAGAAAATAATAATGATTGGTGAGAAATATTATGAGTGAAAAGAAAATTGCAATAATAGCAATAGTTTTTTTAGCAATTATATGGTTTTCGTGCCATGATAGAACATATTCAACGTTAGATCGCGCTGTTAAATCTACTTTGAATAAAGAAAATGTTCTCAAGACTTATAAGTATGATGAAGAAGCTTTTGTAGTTCATAAAGATAATGATGTTAGGTTCAGTTATTATCTTAAAGAAAATGGAAAATGGAAATTAGGAAACAGTGCTTTTTATTATTTTTCCTTTACTAGTGACTCGACCGGACCAGGTATGAATTATTATAAGTCTAGCATAAGCAATAGGGTGTATGTGTCAATATGGCCACATAGTATTTTTAATAAAAATAAATATAAAAATGTAAGTGTGAAAGATAACTTTAATAGTTCTTTTTATATTAATGATTCTTATTGGAATGCTGTAATAGAACTAGAAGAGGATGAAGATTATATTGTGTATATTAATGATGAGGAATATAAAATACCTAATTCTAAATTAAAAGAAGTGGGATAATTATTTTTCTATCAAAAAAGTCTAGGATTTTTCCTAGACTTTTTATTATGTTTGACCATTAAGGTCAAACAAAAAACTACCGGCTATGCCGGTATGAATATAATAGCTGTAGCGTCGTAGTAATCATTTAATCCTCCTTTTGATATAATGAAGATGGTCGGTCAACTAAATTCAATCAAGAGGAGGATTAAATGAAAAAACTAAAATCAGGTCGAGAAGCAGATGAGAGTAGCTTATCTCATACCAAATGGAATTGTATGTATCATATATTTTTATACTAAAACATCGAAGAAAAAGTATATATGGCAAGCTGCGACGAGATATTGGTTCTTACTTAAGACGCTTGTGCGATTATAAAGAGGTTGAAATTATAGAAGCTAATGCATGTATAGATCACATACATATGCTTGTAAAAATTCCACCTACATTGAGTATATCACAATTTATGGGATTTCTTAAAGGTAAGAGTGTCTTAATGATATTTGATAATCATTCAAATTTGAAATATAAATATGGTCAAAGAACATTTTGGGCGAAAGGATATTATGTAAGTACGGTAGGGTTAAACAAGCAGACAATAAAAAATTATATATAAAGAATCAGGAAATAGAAGATAAAATATCAGATGAAAGAAATATAAAAGAATATCAAGACCCTTTTAAGGGTGTGTAGGTATAGAAGGCAGTTGGCCGACTAAAAAAGACTCCATGTGGAGTCAGCCAGTAGTATGCCTTTATAGGGCTACATAAAAACCACTAGTTGAATTAGTGGATTTTTATTTTAATAAGATTTACCCCAAAATACTTTGTATTTTGCATCTTTTTCACAGTGAACACATTTGCCTTCTACTTTGGCACTTTCATCAATGCATCTTGATCCAAATCCTTCTGTTTCTGCTTTGATTTCTGCTTCACAATCTTTTTCTCCACACCAATTTGCTTTGATGAAACCGATTTTTTCTTTTGCAAGTTTCTTCATTTCTTCCATGTCTTTTGCTTCATAGATATGTTCTTCTAAGAAGTCTTTTGCTTTTTTAAACATGTCTTTTTGAATTTGTTCTAATGTATTTTCTAAAGTATCTTCTAATTCTTCTAATTTTACAATGATTTTTTCTTTATTATCTCTTCTGACAATGACTGCTTGATTATTTTCAATATCTTTTGGTCCTATTTCAATTCTTGTTGGAATTCCTAACATTTCTTGTTCTGAAAATTTATATCCTGGTGTTTTATCACTATCATCTAGTTTTGTTCTTATCTTTTTCTTTTGCAATCTTTCTAATAATTCTTGTGCTTTTTCTAAGACTCCTTCTTTATGTTGAGCAATTGGAATAATCATTGTTTGTGTTGGAGCAATTCTTGGAGGTAAAACTAGTCCAGAATCATCTCCATGTACCATAATAATAGCACCAATAATTCTTGTAGACATTCCCCAAGAAGTTTCATAAGCACTATGAAGTTTGTTTTCTTTATCTAAATATTTAATTCCAAAAGAGTCTGGGAAAGCATTTCCAAAGAAGTGAGAAGTCCCTGATTGAAGAGCTTTTCCATCATGCATTAACGCTTCAATTGTATAAGTATCTTCTGCACCTGCGAATTTTTCAGATTCTGTTTTTTTACCACTTACTAGAGGGATTGCTAGATCTTCTTGTACAAAATCTTTGTATACTTGAAACATCATTTTTGTTCTTTCTTCTGCTTCTTCTTTGGTTGCATGTAGAGTATGTCCTTCTTGCCATAAAAATTCTCTAGAACGTAAAAATGGTCTTGTTGTTTTTTCCCAACGGAAAACAGAATTCCATTGATTCCATACTAGGGGTAGGTCTCTATAAGACTTTACTACTTTTTGCCAGTGATCACAGAATAAAGTTTCTGATGTTGGACGAATACAGAACTTTTCTTCTAAGGTTTCGCCACCACCTTGTGTTACCCAGGCTACTTCAGGAGCAAATCCTTCGATATGATCTTTTTCTTTTTGAAGAAGATTTTCGGGAATTAGCATCGGTAAATATACATTTTGAACTCCTGTTTTCTTAAATCTTTTGTCTAAATCTTTCTGTATATTTTCCCAGATGGCATATCCATTCGGCAAATAATTTAGACATCCTTTTACGCTAGAATAGTCACATAGTTTTGCTTCTTTTACAATATCTGTATACCATTCCGCAAAATCTTCATCTCTTGATGTAATTGATTCTACAAATTTCTTTTCATTTGCCATATAAATTCTCCTTTTCTTCTTTCCTTATTTTATCATATTTTTTTTCTTTACAAAATCTATTCATGATAATTTTTCTTTTTCATAAGATTAATTAGGTGATTTTTCTTGAGAAAACGATTCCTTCTCCTTCTTCTTTTGCTTCTTTTTTTGCATCCTATTCCTAGTTATGCAGATAGTGGGGCTTCTACTATTGTGATGGATCTTAGTAGTGGAAGAGTTCTTTATTCTAAGAAGATACATGAGAAAAAGTTAATTGCTTCTATTACCAAAATTATGACTTGTATTGTTGTTTTAGAAAATGTTTCTTTAGAGAAAAAAATTACTGTTGGAGAAGAAGTATTATCTATGTATGGAACTAATTTATATTTAGAAGTAGGGGAAGTATTTTCTGTAAAAGATTTGCTTTATGGATTGATGCTTCGAAGTGGAAATGATGCTGCAGCTACTTTAGCGGTACAGACTTTTGGTAGTGAAGAAGCTTTTCTTTTGAAGATGAATGAGAAAGCAAAGGAAATAGGGATGAAGGATACTACTTTTCAAAATCCTCATGGATTAGATGATCAAACTTATAATTATTCTACTGCTTATGATATGGCTATTCTTAGTCGATATGCTTATCAAAATGAAAAATATCGGGAGATTGTTTCTACTAAAAAGTATCAAGCAAAGTCTTCTACAAAGAGTTATCTTTGGTATAATCGAATGAGTTTACTTGGGATTTATTCTTCTTGTATTGGAGGAAAAAACGGATATACTCCAAAAGCAGGGAAAACACTGGTATCTCTTGCGAAAAAAGGGGATTTAACTTTTACTATTGTTAGTTTAGATGATCCTGATATTTACTCTAATCATAAAAATTTATATGAGAAATATTTTGATCAGTATGAAAATTATCGAATTCTTGATAAAGATCATTTTTATATAGAATCTTCTTTGATTGAAGATCGGGAAGTCTATATTAAACAAGATTTTTATTATCCTTTGTGTGAAGAAGATTTTTCTCATTTATCTACTCTTGTTCATATTTATTCTAAGAAGAAAAATCAAGCTATTGGAGAAGTGGATATTCAGTTAAGAGGAGAAAGTATTGGGAAAATTCCTATTTATGAGAAAACAAAAAAAGAAAAGAAGTTTTCCTTCTTCTCCTTTTTTCGAAAATTATTTGTTTGAGATTCGATAAAGATTTATGGATGGTCTACAAAATAGACGGATTCCTATTTTATCATCTATTCCTAATCCAGAAGAAATATATAATTCTGTATTGCCAATCGAATAGTGTTCTTTTTGATATGTTTTGGCTCCCTTTTTTTGAATTAGAGGGATATTTGCGAAAGGAATTTGAATCGTACCATTTAGAGAGTGACCGGATAAAATTAAATCGGACGAATACATATTGGTTATATCTGTTGCGGTATCTGGTTCATGAACAAGACTTATTGTATATATATTGGCATTATACGTTTCTTGTTTGAAATAACTATATGCTTTTTCTAAATCTTGTTCTTCTTTTAATAGACTAGAGATTCCTACTAATAAGATTGGACTATTTTGTTCATTATAAATTAAATCATATTCATTTTTTAATGTGTAAAAGTCACTTTGATTGAAGATGGTTGTTATGTCTTCTTCATCTTCATCTCCTAGTACGGCATATTTTCCTAATTTTGCATTTAAACTTTTTAATTCTTTTGAAAGTTTTTCTTTTTCTTTGGATGTAATTTTGTAGTCTTTTGCGATTAAGTCTCCTGTAAAGACTATGATATCTGGGTTTCTTTCATTGATTAATTTTTTGATATCTTTTAGGTTTTCTTCAAACATAGTACTACCATAATGAAGATCACTAAAGTGAATGATTTTTGTTCCATTTAGACTATCTGGTATTTTTTCATTGATGATACGATATTCTCTAACATTTATTTTTACACTAGAAATATAAGTTGTATAAAAGAAGAATAGTGTGATTATGATTGCAAGAACGATGGTTGTCTTCAAAAAGACTTTTACAATCTTTTTGATTCTTTCTTTTCTATTTTCTCCTTCGATTTCTTTTTGTTTTTTCTCGTTTATTTCTTCTCTTGTCATATCTTATCACCACCTTTATTTTATCATACTCTTTTTTTTGTTTGGGTAAAAGAGCAAAAAAACCTTTTTTCTTGACATTCTTCTATGATATTATAGATATGGTGATTATCATGAAATATGATGTTGTTATTATAGGAGCAGGACCTGCAGGACTCTTTAGTGCTTATGAGTTAATTACAAAGAAAAAGAAATTAAAAATCGCACTTTTAGATAAAGGGTTCTTTGTTAAAAATAGGGTATGCCCTATGAATAAAAAGAAGATACCTTGTCAGAATTGTAATCCTTGTGGAATCTTATCTGGATATGGTGGAGCTGGAACTTTTTCTGATGGAAAATTAAATTTTATTCCTAGACTTGGAAAAAGTGATCTTACTAAGTATATGAGTGAGAGTGAAGCGAATCTACTGATTGATGAGACAGAGGAGATTTTTAATCGATTTGGAATGGATGCGGAAGTCTATCCTAGTAATATGGATGAAGCTATTGAGATTCGTAAAAAAGTTGCGATTGCAGGAGCAAAATTATTGCTTATTAAACAGAAACATTTAGGTAGCGATCATTTACCAGAATATATTCAAGGAATCTGTGATTACTTAATGGAACATGGTGTTACTTTAATTGAGAGAGCCGATGTTAGTGATGTTAGAACAGAGAAGGAAGATCAACATTTTGTTACTTATGTAACGGGAAAAGAATCTACTACATTAGAATGCAAAAATGTTATTGTTGCTCCAGGGAGAACAGGAGCAAAATGGATTCAAGAACTTGCTGATAAATACCAAATTCCTTATCTATCCCAAAGTATTGAGATTGGTGTTAGAGTAGAAGTTAGAAAAGATATTATGGAAGAGATTACCAATGTCATTTATGATCCTACAATCTTTATTAAAACAGATACTTATGGAGATGAAATTCGTACCTTTTGTACGAACCCCGGAGGATTTGTTGCGAAAGAAAATTACTATGGATATATTTGTGTTAATGGACATGCTTTAAAAGATATTAAGAGTAATAATACAAACTTTGCTTTTATTTCAAAAGTTCATTTAACAGAACCTGTTACCAATACAAGACTTTATGGGGAAAGTATTGCGAAGATTGCTAATGTATTGGGAGATGGAAAACCTATTATTCAATCTTTAAAAGATTTAAAGAGTGGTAGAAGAAGTGAATGGCATCGTATTAGTAAAGGGTTTGTAGAACCTACTTTAAAAGATTGTGTTGCGGGAGATTTGGCTCTTGTTATGCCACATAGAATTATTACAAATATTTTGGAAGGTTTAGAAAAACTAGATAAAATTATTCCTGGAGTGAATAATGATGATACCTTATTATATGGACCAGAAATTAAATTCTTTAGTAATGAAATTGAGACCAATAATCAATTTCGTTTAGAAAAGGCAAATGTTTATTTTATAGGAGATGGATCCGGAAAGGCTGGAAATATCGTAACTGCTGCAGCAACAGGACTTGTTGCGGCAAGAGATATTTTAGAGAGGTTATAATATGAAAAAAGAAGCATTTATTTTTTTAGGAGTCGTTGTTGTACTACTTGTTATTTTAGTTATTGTTTTACTGGTTAGTCGTAAAAATACAGGAGAAGTTGTAGAAGATTTAAAGGGAATTGATTATTCTATTCAGGGAAATGCGGAAGAGTTATCCTATGAAACAAAGAATCCAGTCGTTGCTTTCTATATTCCAAAATATGGAAGTGTAGTGATAGAACTTTATCCAGAGATTGCTCCTAATACGGTTGCAAACTTTGTATCTCTTGTTCAAAGTGGTTTTTATGATCATAATACCTTCCATCGTTTAGTACCAGGATTTGTTTTACAAGGAGGAGATCCAACAGGAACGGGAACAGGAGGACCTAGTTATACCATTCCTGGAGAATTTGCATCTAATGGTGTTGTGAATTCTTTAAAACATGAAAAAGGCGTTGTATCTATGGCGAGATCAAGTGATCCAAATAGTGCAGGAAGTCAATTCTTTATCATGTTAGATACTAGTACTTCCTTAGATGGAGATTATGCTGCTTTTGGAAAAGTAATCGATGGAATGGAACTTGTATCTAAGATTGAAAAGACCGAGGTTGTTCAAGATGCTCAATCTGGGCAATTGCGTACAAATTTGACCCTTGAAAAGGCTGTTGTTGATTTGAATGATTATGTAGTTCCTGAAGTACAGAAAATTACTGGTTAGAAGAATCTTTGATAGATTCTTTTTCTTTTTATTGTAATTCCTACTAAAATAGTAGTAAAATAATTTTTGGAGGGAACTTTATGAAGGTATCCACGAAGGGGCGTTATGCTTTAACGATTATGATTCAATTAGGAAGAGAGTATTCTAAGGGAGATTATTTATCTTTATCAGAGATAGCTCTTAGAGAGAAGATTTCTTTAAAATATTTGGAAAAAATTATGATTTCTTTAAAGAAGGCTGATTTTTTTCTTGTATTAAAGGGAAAAGTTGGGGGTTATCGATTACGAAAGAGTCCTAGTGAATATACGGTTGGAGAAATTATTCGGGCTGCAGAAGAAGATTTAACGGTTACGGATTGTGTTAAAAATAGTTGTCTTAATAAAGATCATTGTGGTACTTATTCCTTATGGAAGGGGTTAAGTGATGAAATTAATGATTATTTAGATCAGAAGACATTAGAGGAACTTTTATAGGAGGCTTTATGAAAAAATTATTAGAAATTAAACATTTAAATACGATTGCGGAAGATGATCCTAGTAAACAGATTTTAAAGGGATTAGATTTGGTTATTCCTGAAGGGGAAGTTCATGTTATTATGGGACCTAATGGTTCTGGAAAGAGTACGCTTGCGAATACTATTTTTTCATCTCCTAGATATCTTATTACGGATGGAGAAATCTATTTTGATGGGTGTGATATTACTCATGAGAAGACTGATAAGATTGCGAAGATGGGAGTTTTTATGTCTTTTCAGACACCAGAAGAAATTCCAGGTATTCGTTTGGCTCAATTTTTAAAAACGGCGAAACATAGTATGACTGGGGAAAAACCAAACTTATATTCTTTTACGAAAGAAGTAGAAAAGAATATGGAAGAGTTGGGTATGAAATATGAATATGTAAATAGAGAGTTTAATGTTGGATTTAGTGGGGGAGAAAAAAAGAAAAATGAGATTTTACAAATGCTTTTACTTCAACCTAAATTGGCTATTTTAGATGAGACGGATTCTGGATTAGATGTTGATGCGATTCGAACGGTATCTAGAGGAATTGAACTTTATAAAAATGAACATAATTCTGTTTTAATCATTACCCATTCTACTAAAATATTAGAGAGTCTTAAAGTAGATAAAGTCCATGTATTGGTTGATGGGAAGATTGTAGCTTCGGGAGATAGTAGTTTGGCTTCTACGATTGAGAAAAATGGATATCAAGATTATATAAAGTAGGTGATGATATGGCAAAGAAAGATGTTTTTTCTTCTTCTCAAGAAAATATTTATGATACAAAGACCAATCATCCTACTTTACAAAAAGAGTATGGATTTACCGAAGAAATTGTTAAAAAAATATCTAAGGATAAAGAAGAACCTGATTGGGTACTTGAAATACGATTAAAGGCTTTAAAAAAATTTTATGAATTAGAAGATCCTAGTTGGGGACCTGATCTTTCTTTC
The DNA here is from genome assembly GCA_947632595.1 of uncultured Bacilli bacterium. Lineage (GTDB taxonomy): Bacteria > Bacillota_I > Bacilli_A > RF39 > UBA660 > UBA3789. The sequence goes on from CANRPY010000022.1 coordinate 15,572, forward strand.
TTTGATCTTAGTCAAATTGCAACTTATGTAAAACCGGTATCTGGAGAAGTACGTAAATGGGAAGATGTACCAGAAGAAATTCGAAATGTTTTTGATAAGTTAGGTATTCCTGATGCAGAAAAAGAAGCTTTAGCAGGAAGTGGGGCTCAATTTGATTCTCAAATTGTATATCATAATTTGACAGAAGAGTTTCAAAAGAAAGGGGTCATTTATACTAGTTTTGATGAGGGAATACGAAAGTATCCAGATCTTGTTAAAAAGTATTTTACAAAGGCTGTTCCTATTTTTGATCATAAATATATTGCTCTTCATTATGCTTTCTTTTCAGGAGGAAGTTTCGTCTATATTCCTAAAGGGGCTAGATTAGATAGACCTTTACAGAGTTATTTTCGATTGAATGCTCCAGGAGCAGGACAATTTGAACATACATTAATTATTGTAGATGAAGGAGCTGAATTACAATTTATAGAAGGGTGTTCTGCACCTGGATATAATGAATTAAATTTACATGCTGGATGTGTAGAATTATTTGTCTTAAAAAATGCTTATTTACGTTTTTCTACTATTGAAAATTGGTCTAAAAATATGCTTAATTTAAATACTAAAAAATGTTTTGTAGAAGAGGGTGGAAAGATAGAGTGGATTATGGGATCTTTTGGTTCTAAAATATCGATGTTATATCCTCTTAGTGTTTTAAATGGAGTAGGGGCAAAATGTGAGTTTACAAATATTTCTTTTGCAGGTGCTGGACAAAATTTAGATACTGGTTTAAAGATTATCCATAATGCTCCTTTGACGAGTAGTTTGGTTCATTCGAAATCCATTTCGAAAGATGGGGGGATTTGTACTTTCCGTAGTCATGCTTTGGTAAGGAAGAATGCTAAAAATTCGCAATTGTCTTTATCGTGTGAATCTTTAATGTTAGATAGTGAATCTAGAAGTGATACGATTCCTGTTAATACATTAGAGACTGAGAATGTTACGTTTTCTCATGAAGCTAAAATTGGGAAAATAAGTGATCAAACTATTTACTATTTAATGACAAGGGGTCTTAGTGAAGAAGAAGCAAAAGGACTTATTGTTCGTGGATTTGCAGAACCAATTGCGAAGGCTTTTCCAGTAGAATATGCTGTAGAAATGAATCGTTTGATTGATTTAGAACTAGAAGGAAGTATAGGGTAGGTGATTTTATGAAATATCGATTGAATGCATTACCAGTTCCTACTACCAATCATTTTCATATAAATGATATTTCGTTAGAGTTTCCAAAACCAAAATATCATATGGAAGGTGATTTACAAATAGAGGGAGATCTCTCTTCTATTGTTATTGAGAGGGAGTTTTTAGGGAAAAAATTAACTTCTAAAATGGGATTTGAAGTCGATTCTTATCAAGAGATTCGAATTACAATACCAAAAGGTGTTCATGTAGCAAAACCTATTGTTCTTTCTCATCATTTTTCTTCTAGGGAAGTGTTGTTTACAAAAATTATTCTTACTTATTTAGAGGATTCTTCTTGTGATTTTACTTTTACTTTTTCTTCCGATGATACTTCTTTTCTCTATCTTGTAGAAGAAGCTCATCTTGGAGTGGGAGCAGAGGGAAATGTTCTTTTTTCTAATTTTTTAGGAGATACTAGTTATTGTTTTTATGCACAAGAAAATGTTGTAGAAGAGGGAGCAAAACTTACTCATACTCTTTTGGATTTGGGTGGAAGTGTTCGTCTTTATCATGGATTTGGTAGAACGCTTGCTTCTTCTATGAATCAACTTCGTGTTTTATATTTAGGGGATAAAGAGTCTACTTTAGATTTTCATTTCTACTATCAAAATGAAGAAAAACATTCTACCAATTCTATTTTGGTAGAGGGTGCTTTAAAAGATTCTTCTTGTAAGAACTTTCGAGGAACGATTGACTTTTTAAAAGGATGTTCTTCTTCTGTTGGGGAAGAAAATGAAAACTGTATTTTACTTTCTGATACTTGTAGAAGTAGAAGTCTTCCTCAAATGTTATGTCATGAAGAAGATGTTGTTGGAACTCATGGGGTCTCTTCTGGACATATTTCACAGGATACTCTTTTCTATTTAATGTCTAGGGGTCTTTCTGAAAAGGAAGCTTACCATGTTATTTTGATGGGAAATTTTTCTCGTATCTTAAAGGATTTACCAGAAGAAGTAGTCTCTCAAGTGATCGATAAAATAGAAGAGATGCTTGCATAAAAAAATCTAACGATTACTCGTTAGGTTTTTCTTTTTCTATATAACAAATTTTTTCATCTGGTTTTAGAGATACACGAATTACTTTTTGATTTTCTTCCTTCATTTTTGTGTATTTTACGCCACAGGAATCAAATAAATGCTTAGATACTTCTGTTGCATCGGTTCCTGCATACTTATCCGATAAATAAATGACTTCTTTAATTCCTGCTTGAATAATATCTTTTGCACATTCATTACAAGGAAATAAATCTACATAGATTCTTGCTCCTTTTAGGTCTTTTCTACTTCCTAAATAATTATTAATGGCATTTGCTTCGGCATGACAAACATACATATATTTTGTTTCGGTTGCAGGACCTTCTCTGTTCCATGGAAATTGATCATCATTAAAATTATTAGGAGCTCCATTATAACCTATGGATAAGATACGATTATCTTCTGATACAATACAGGCCCCTACTTGTGTATTGGGATCTTTACTTCTTCCTGCAGAAAGCTTCGCTACTCCCATAAAAAATTCATCCCAACTTAAGTAATCTTTTCTTTTGTTTCCTAAAATTTTTTTATCTAAAATCATATTCGTCTCTCCTTACTTGTATTTTACCATAAAACGCTTTGCAAGAAATAAAAAAATGATTATAATGAAAATAGGATGGTACTTGTATGAAAGAATTTAGTCATAACTTAAAATTAGCTTGGAACTATGTAAAAAAACATAAAGGAAAATTACTTCTTTATTTACTTTGTAATGTTGTACATATTTTTATTAGTGTTGTTGCCCCTATTATTAGTGCTCAAATTATTGTAAAATTAACCAATAATTTATTAGTACAGGTTTTACAAATGGCTTTTGTTTTACTTTGTACAGAAATATTAAGAAATATGATTACTTATTTTTCTGGATTTCTTTCTCAGAAAATTTACCGGGAATCTTTTATCGATATACAGACAGATTTAGGAAGAGAGATTTTAAAATTAGAGAACTCTTGTATCGATCAAAATTCTTCTGGTGTTTTTATTCAAAGACTTACAAATGATACAAGTAATATTGCGGATGTTTTTAATGTCTTAAATATTTATCTTACTCATATTCTTACGGATATTGGTATTTTTGTTGCGATATTTATTATCGATAAGAGAGTATTTTGCTTTTTACTCTTTATGATTTTTGTTATATATATTATTGAGAAAAGAAGAACTACTATCTTAAATGAGAGAGATAAAGTATACCGGGAAAAACATGAAGAAGTATCTGGGTTTGTTGGAGAACTTGTTCGTGGAGTAAGAGATATTAAGATGCTTTATGCAGAAGATAGTTTTATGAAGGAACTTCATCGAAAAGTAACCGATTTAAATCAGTATCGTTATTTGATGATGAAGGAAAATAGAGGTTATAATTTTCTTAGTGGAAGTTATCGAGATTTACTAGATATGAGTATGATTTTTTTACTTGTTTATTTTATTTATTTAGGAGACCTTACGATTGCTTCTGCTCTTGTTGTTCATAATTATATGGGTAGAGTTACTTCTATTGTGAATTATTTTGGAATCTTATTAGAAAAAGTGAAAAACTTTAATTTATCTTGTAGTCGTATCTTTCGAATTATGGATGGAGAAGAATTTCCAAAAGAGAAATTTGGTAAAAAGCATTTAAAAGAAGTTCAGGGTAATTTTCAATTTCAAAATGTTTCTTTCTCTTATTTACCAGATGTTCCTGTTATTCAAGATATGAATTTTACAATACATGCTCATGAGACTGTTGGATTTGTTGGGAAGAGTGGGGTTGGAAAGAGTACTTTGTTTTCTCTTATTTGTAAAATGTATCCTATTCAGGAAGGAAAGATTTTATTAGATGGAGAGGATTTATATGGATTAGATCAAGAGTCTATTCGAGGAAATATTACGATTATTAGTCAAAATCCTTATATTTTTCATTTAAGTATTCGAGATAATTTAAGACTTGTCAAAGAAGATTTAACAGAAGAAGAGATGAGAGAAGCTTGTCATATTGCTTGTTTGGATGAACTTATTGATTCTCTACCAAATGGGTATGATACTTTGGTTGGAGAAGGGGGAATTACTCTAAGTGGGGGACAGAGACAAAGACTTGCGATTGCGAGAGCTTTGATTCAAAAAACAAAGATTATTTTATTTGATGAAGCGACTAGTTCTTTGGATAATGAGACTCAAAATTCTATTCAAGAAGCCATTAATCATTTAAAGAAAGATTATACGATTTTGATTATTGCTCATCGATTAAGTACTATTGTGAATTGTGATAGAATCTTATTTATGGACCATGGTCATATTGAAGCAGAGGGAACTCATAAAGAATTATTAAAGAAGAGTCCAGAGTATAAGAAATTATATGAGGCAGAAATGAGGGATTAATATGAAAAAGGAAAATATTCTCTTTTCTATTGTTTTAGGGATTACTTTTATTGGAATTGTTGTGATTATGTTTTTGATTTATCATGAGATTCATCATTCTACTCCTCCTAAACAAAAGAGTCATTCTTTTCAAGTAGAGTTTATTAAGCAAAGTACCACAAAGGGTGTTCATGAAAATTTTATGATTAGTCCTTATTCTGTTGAGATGGCACTTTCTATGTTACGTGAGGGAAGTGGAGGAGATACTTATCAAGAACTCTCTAACGTTGTTCCTAAAAGAGAGATTCCTGATTTAGAGGTTAAGAATCATATTTATCTTGCGAATGCTTTATTTGTAAAGGATTCTTATCAACCATTTATTCAAAAAGATTTTCAAAAAAAATTAAAAAGCTCTTATCAAGCAGAAGTACTAGTAGATTCTTTTACTTCTCCTAAAAAAATTAATTCTTGGGTCAACGAAAAAACACAAGGAATGATTCCTAGTTTACTAGAAAACATGGATCCTCAATTTGTTTTTGGAATTGGGAATGCGACTGCTTTTATAGAAGACTGGGAACAACCTTTTGATTGTTCTGTGACAAGAGCATCTACCTTTACGTTAGAAGATGGAGAAGAGATGGAAGTATCTATGATGTCTAATAGTTTTGAAGAGGGTGCTTCTTACTATTCTTCGGAAGAAGCGGATGTTGTTTTTCTTCCTTATCAAAGATATCAACCTTCTAGTGGAAAAGAAGTCGATAAGGGAGGTTCTCAATTTGAGTTTGTGGGAATTTTACCAAAAGATATGGATTCTTATTTAGAAGATTTTTCTCAAAAAAAGATCACGACTATGAATCAAAAACGGATATTGGCAAATGGAGATACTCATCTATATGTAGAATTACCTCGTTTTGAGTCTTCTTACTCTTTTGACTTTTTTGCCGATACTTTACGAGAAATGGGAATTACTAAGATTTTTACAGAAGAAGCTGATTTCTCTTCTGTAATTTCTAATCATCCAGTATCTATTTCTGATGCGATTCATAAAACTTATATTCAAGTGAATGAAAATGGTACCAAAGC
>CANRPY010000023.1 GCA_947632595.1 uncultured Bacilli bacterium
CACTTATTCATGAATACAACCATTCTAGGTACTCCAACTTGACGAGCAAGTAAGATATGTTCACGAGTTTGTGCCATTGGTCCATCAGTTGCAGCAATAACTAAGATTGCTCCATCCATTTGAGCAGCTCCAGTAATCATGTTTTTAACATAGTCAGCATGTCCTGGGCAGTCAACGTGAGCGTAGTGTCTAGCATCAGTACTATACTCAACATGTGCAGTATTGATAGTGATACCACGTTCTCTTTCTTCTGGTGCTTTATCAATGTTAGCAAATTCAACAGCTTGGTTTCCGTTTTTACCAGCTAAACATTTTGTAATAGCAGCAGTTAAAGTAGTTTTACCATGATCTACGTGTCCAATTGTTCCAACATTAACATGTGGTTTTGAACGATCAAATTTTTCTTTTGCCATAAAAATTTTTCCTCCTTATTTATTTACAACATATATTTTATCTAATAATTGAAAATTTATCAACTATTTTGATACGAATTTTTAATTTCCACTTTTCTTAATAATTTCTTCAGAAATGTTCTTAGGAACTTCTTCATAATGATCAAAGAACATTACGAAAGTAGCTCTACCTTGTGTATTAGAACGAAGGTTAGTAGCATATCCAAACATTTCAGATAGTGGAACCATTGCACTAAGTTTTACTGCATTTCCTTGACTTTCTTGTCCTAGTGGTTTACCACGACGAGAAGTTAAGTCACCCATTACATTACCAAAGTATTCATCAGGAGTAGTAACATCAACTTTCATAATAGGTTCTAGTAAAACAGGCATACATTTATTTTTAGTTTCTTTAACTGCTAAACTAGCAGCAATCTTAAATGCCATTTCGTTAGAATCTACATCATGGTAAGATCCATCATATAATGTACATTTAACATCAATCATAGGGTAACCAGCAAGTACACCTGTTTGTAATGCTTCTTGTAATCCCTTATCAACAACTGGGATGTATTCACGAGGAACAACACCACCAACGATTTGATCAACGAACTCATATCCTTTATCAGGATTTGGCTCAAACTTAACCCAAACATGTCCATATTGTCCACGACCACCAGATTGTTTAATATAACGTCCTTCACATTCTCCCATTTGTTTAATCGTTTCACGATAAGCAACTTGAGGAGCTCCAACGTTAGCTTCTACACCAAATTCTCTCTTCATACGATCCACTAAAACATCAAGATGTAATTCACCCATACCAGCAATTACAGTTTGACCAGTTTCATGATCAGTATGAACTTTAAATGTAGGATCTTCTTCTGCAAGTTTTTGTAATGCAAGTGCCATTTTATCTTGATCAGCTTTACTCTTAGGTTCAACAGCAAGTTGAATAACTGGCTCTGGAACATGTAAACTTTCAAGAATAATTGGTTTCTTTTCATCACAAAGAGTATCACCAGTTGTAGTATTTTTTAAACCTACTGCAGCAGCAATATCTCCTGTATAAACATCACTAATTTCCTTACGATTATTAGCGTGCATTTGTAGAATACGACCAATTCTTTCTTTAGAATCCTTTGTAGAATTTAGTACATAAGAACCACTTGCTAAATGACCAGAATAAACTCTAAAGAAAGTTAAACGACCAACAAATGGATCTGTCATAACCTTAAATGCTAAAGCAGCAAAAGGCTCTGAATCACTTGGATGACGAACTGCATCATTGCCACTTAAATCAGTTCCTGTAATAGATGGAATATCAAGTGGACTTGGTAAATAATCAATAACAGCATCCAATAATAATTTAATACCTTTGTTTCCTAAAGCAGTTCCACACATTACTGGGAAGAATTCTGCAGCTAAACATCCATTACGAATTGCTTTCTTAATCATCTCAATAGTAACTTCTCCACCATCAAGATAAGTCATCATCATTTCATCATCATATTCAGCAACAGCTTCAATAAGTTCTGCTCTCTTTTCCTCAGCAACATCTTTTAAATCTGCAGGAATCTCAATTTCTTGAGCATTTTCAGCTTGTTCACCATCATAGTGATAAGCTTTCATATTAACTAAGTCAATTACACCATCAAAACTATCTTCAGCACCAATTGGCCATTCAATAGGCTTAGCATTAACACCAAGACGATCTTTGATAGTCTTTAAACTATATTCAAAATTAGCACCCATTTTGTCCATTTTATTTGCAAAAATAATTCTAGGAACTTTAAATTCAGATGCTTGTCTCCAGACAGTTTCTGTTTGAGGCTCAACACCAGCTTGTGCATCAATTAAAGCAACAGCTCCATCTAATACACGAAGAGATCTTGAAACTTCAATTGTAAAGTCTACGTGTCCTGGAGTATCGATAATATTTAAACGATGTCCCTTCCAATGAGCAGTAGTAGCAGCAGAAGTGATAGTAATACCACGTTCTTGTTCTTGCTCCATCCAGTCCATTTGAGATTCACCATCATGAGTTTCACCGATTTTATGAGTAACCCCCGTATGGAATAAGATTCTTTCAGTACAGGTTGTTTTTCCTGCATCGATATGAGCCATAATTCCAATATTTCTTGTTTTCTCTAAAGACGTATCTCTTGCCATACTATTCTTTCCTTTCTACCATCTATAATGAGCAAAAGCCTTATTAGCCTCAGCCATTCTATGAGTATCTTCACGTTTTTTAACAGCTGCACCAGTACCATTGGATGCATCAATTATTTCATTAGCTAAATTATCAGCCATTCCTTTTCCACCACGTTCACGAGAATATTTAGTTAACCATCTAAGGGCTAAAGCTTGTGCTCTCGCAGGTGTAACCTCGATTGGTACTTGATAGTTAGAACCACCAACACGACGACTCTTAACTTCAAGTTGAGGTTTAATATTTTCCATTGCTTCAGTAAATACTTCTAAGGCATCTTTACCAGTTTTAGTCTTTACTGTTTCAAATGCTTCATAAACGATTGTTTGAGCAATACCCTTTTTACCATCTAACATAATAGTATTAATTAATTTTGCAACAACCTTTGAGTTGTATATAGGATCTGCCAAAACATCTCTTTTTGCCGCACGTCTCTTACGCATTTTAAAATCCTCCCTTCACAAATTAGTTGTAATTATTTCTTTTCTTTTTTAGCTCCGTATTTACTACGTCCTTGCTTACGATCTTTAACTCCAGCGGTATCTAAAGTTCCACGAATGATGTGATAACGAACTCCGATAAGGTCCTTAACACGACCACCACGAATCAATACAACGCTGTGCTCTTGTAAATTGTGTCCGATTCCAGGAATATAAGTATCTACTTCTTTTCCATTAGATAAACGAACACGAGCATACTTACGTAATGCAGAGTTTGGTTTCTTAGGTGTCTTAGTACCAACACGAGTACAAACTCCACGTTTTTGAGGAGAATTCGTATCCGTAGTTTTCTTTTGAATGGTATTTAACCCAACACCAAGAACTGGTGCTTTACTCTTTCTAACCTTGTCCTTACGTTTATTATGAATTAATTGGTTTACTGTAGGCATTAAATCTATCTCCTTTCTCTACACATATCCAGGTGTATCATTTTACCCCTTAAATAAAACTTTGCACAAGGCAAAGATATTTAATCAGCATTAATAATATAACACTGCCCCAAGCGAAAGTCAACAAAAATATCAAAAAATTGATTATTCTAACCCTGCTCGAACAGATAAGACAAGAATTATGATTAAAAAAAGTCCAAAGGCAATCATAAAACCTACCATCGTTGCCAAACCCCATCCTTGATTATTTAATTTTTTCATACTTAGTCACCTATCAAAATAATACTAAAAAAGAATTAGAAAGTAAAGAAAAAGGAGTAAGTTTCCTTACTCCATAAATTGATCTTCAAGTTGTTCCAAAGGTTCTTCATCAATAAATTCTGTCTTAAGTTCATAATCAACATCACGATAAGCACGACTACCAGTACCAGCTGGAATAAGTTTACCAATGATAACGTTTTCTTTAAGGCCCGTTAAATTATCTACCTTTCCACGAATAGCAGCATCGGTTAAGATACGAGTTGTCTCTTGGAAAGAAGCAGCAGATAAGAAAGAATCCGTCTCAAGAGCAGCCTTAGTAATACCAAGAAGAATTGGTTTACCAAGAGCAGGAGTTTTACCATTAATAATAGCTTCCTTATTTCCATCAGAGAACTCACGGAAATTAACAAGACTACCCGTTAAGAACTTCGTTTGTCCTCCATCAACAATACGAATCTTACTAATCATTCTACGAGCAATAATTTCGATATGTTTATCAGAAATATCAACACCTTGAGAACGATAAGTATATTGAACTTCTTTTAAAATATATTCTTGTGTAGTAATAGGATCCGTAACAGCAAGTAACTCTTTAGGACTAATAGCACCTTCCGTTAACTTATCTCCACAATGAACTTCATCACCTTTTTCTACACATAATTTAGAACCATAATTGGTAACATGTTCTTTTGTTTCAAGTTTATTGGTAATACTAATCTTATATTTACCATGATCCTCTTTAATCTTCGTAATCTTACCATCAATTTCAGCAATAGTAGCTTTTGCTTTAGGATTACGAGCTTCAAATAACTCTTGAACACGAGGAAGACCTTGAGTAATATCAGCATCACCACCATGAGCAACTCCACCAGAGTGGAAAGTACGCATGGTAAGTTGAGTACCAGGCTCACCAATAGATTGAGCAGCCATAACACCAACAGCTTCTCCTACTTCAACTAAATTACCCGTTGCTAAGTTACGACCATAACATTTTTGACATACACCATCTGCAGTATTACAAGTTAATACCGTACGGATTTCAACTTCTGTAATTCCAGCAGCAACAATCTTATCAGCAAGATTTTCAGTAATCATTTGTAACTTATCAACAATAACTTCTTTAGTCTCAGGATGAATGACTTTCTTATTAGCAAAACGTCCAACAATACGATCTCTTAAAGATTCAATAACGCTTCCCGTTTTTTCATTAATAAAGTCATGAACAACAACACCTTGATCCGTTCCACAATCTGCTTCACGAACAATTAAGTCTTGAGATACATCAACTAAACGACGAGTCAAGTATCCAGAATCTGCAGTCTTTAAAGCAGTATCTGCAGAACCTTTACGAGCACCATGGGTAGATAAGAAGAACTCAGATACACTTAAACCTTGAATAAAGTTAGATAGAATTGGAATTTCTACTGGAGTACCATCTGGTTTAGCCATAATACCACGCATACCAGCAACTTGAGTAAAGTTTGAAATATTACCACGAGCTTTAGAATTCATCATGATGAAGATTGGATTATCAACATCCGTATGAGCAACTTCCTCAAGCTCAGCCTTTACTTGGTCAGTAGCATTATTCCAAGTATCAATAACCTTAGTAAATCTTTCTTCTTCAGTAATTAAACCACGTTTATATTGTTTATTAATTTTATCAACCATTTTTTGTGCTTCTGCAACAACTTCAGGTTTTGTCTTAGAAATTTCTACATCTGCCATACTAACAGTAATACCAGAGATAGTAGAATATTTAAATCCTAAATCCTTTAAGTTATCAAGCATAATAGAAGTCTCAGTTGTTTTATAACGTTTAAATACTTGAGCAATAATCTTTTCAAGAGTACCCTTTGCAAAAGGTTTTACAAGAGGCATCTCTTTAATAGCCTCAGGAATATTTGTACCCATATCTAAGAAATACTTATTAGGAGTAATATTAGAAATATTCTCATCTGTAGGTTCATTAATATAAGCAAAGGTATCTGGTAAAATTTCATTAAATTTAATTTTACCAACCGTAGTAACTAAATATTTACCCTTTTGATGTTCAGTAAATAACTTATATTTGAAAGAATTTACAGGAATCGCAATTCTTGTATGAAGAGTAATCTCACGTCTTTCATAAGCCATTAATGCTTCATTAGAGTTTTTGAAGACTCTTCCTTCTCCCTCTTCTCCTTCTTTTTCCATCGTAATATAGTAATTACCTAATACCATATCTTGAGATGGAGTAACAATTGGATCTCCAGATTTTGGATGTAGAATGTTGTTAGAACCTAACATTAACATTCTAGCTTCTGCTTGAGATTCCTCAGAAAGAGGAACGTGTACAGCCATCTGGTCTCCATCGAAGTCAGCATTAAATGCAGGACAAACTAATGGGTGAAGACGAATAGCTTTTCCTCCAACTAGGATAGGTTCAAATGCTTGAATACCTAATCTATGTAGAGTTGGTGCACGGTTTAACATAACAGGATGTTCTTTAATAACTTCTTCAACAACATCCCAAACAACAGGATCTTGATTATCAATTAATCTCTTAGCAGCCTTAATATTATGAGCAATATCTTTGCTAACTAATCCATGAATAACATGAGGTTTGAATAATTCAAGAGCCATTTCTTTTGGAATACCACATTGATACATCTTAAGAGATGGACCAACAACGATAACACTACGTCCAGAATAATCAACACGTTTACCAAGTAAGTTTTGACGGAAACGTCCTTGTTTACCTTTTAACATACTAGAGATAGATTTTAAAGGTCTATTACCAGCACCCGTAACACTTCTTCCACGACGACCATTATCAAATAAAGCATCTACTGCTTCTTGAAGCATACGTTTTTCATTTTGAATGATAATTCCAGGAGCTCCTAAATCAATTAGTTTCTTTAAACGATTATTACGGTTAATAACACGTCTATATAAATCATTTAAATCAGAAGTAGCAAAACGACCACCATCTAATTGAATCATAGGTCTTAACTCTGGTGGAATAACAGGAATACAATCCATAATCATCCATTCAGGTTTATTACCAGATTGATAGAATGCATCAAGTACATCAAGTCTCTTTAATAAACGAGTCCTCTTTTGTCCTTGAGCAGACTCTAATTCTTTCGTAATTTCATCGATTTCTTTCTTTAAATCAACTTTCTTTAAAAGTTCTTTAATAGCTTCAGCACCCATTCCTACACGGAATCCAGTACCATATTTTTCATAGTAAGCACGATACTCTTTTTCAGATAATGTTTGTTTATTTTCAAGTGGAGCATTTCCCTTATCAATAACAACATAACTGACAAAGTATAAAACTTCTTCCAAATCTCTTGGACTCATATCAAGTACAAGTCCCATACGAGAAGGAACTCCCTTAAAGAACCAAATGTGAGAAACTGGAGTAGCTAACTCAATATGTCCCATACGTTCACGACGAACTTTAGAACGAGTAACCTCTACTCCGCATCGATCACAAATAATATTTTTATATCTTACTCTTTTGTACTTACCACAAGCACATTCAAAATCTTTTGTTGGTCCAAAAATCTTTTCACAGAATAGACCATCTCTTTCAGGTCTTAACGTACGATAGTTAATCGTTTCAGGTTTCTTAACTTCCCCATAAGACCATTCACGAATTTTTTCTGGAGATGCAATACCAATTTTTAAGGCATCAAATTTATTAACATCTATCATTAAATTTCATCTCCTTCCTCATCAAAATAGTCATTTTCTAGATCTTCATCATTTGGATCATAATCTTCATCATCGAAGTCATCCTCATCTTCCTCTTCTTCATCAGGAGAGTACGAATCATCTCCATCACTGGTTACCGGTTCAGGAAGAATCTCTCTAGCAGGACCTTCTACATCATCGATAGAAGTTGCAAAATCTTCTCTTACTTCTGCTTCTTCAATCTCTTTTAATTCTAGAGTTTCTCCATCATCATTAATAATAGAAACATCTAATCCTAAAGCTTGGAATTCTTTCATCAATACTCGGAAAGATTCTGGAACACCAGCTTGATTAATTTCTTGACCTTTAATAATAGACTCATAAACTTTAACACGTCCAATCACATCATCAGATTTAACTGTTAAAATTTCTTGAAGGGTATGAGCAGCACCATAAGCATATAATGCCCAAACTTCCATTTCCCCAAATCTCTGACCACCAAATTGAGCTTTACCACCAAGAGGTTGTTGTGTAACTAGAGAATAAGGTCCAGTTGCACGTGCATGTAATTTATCATCAACCATGTGATGTAGTTTAATCATATACATAACACCAACAGCAATTCTATGATCAAATGGTTCACCAGTACGACCATCATATAATACAGTCTTACCATCTTCATCCATTCCAGCTTCCTTCATCATAGCTTGAATATCATCGATGTGTGCTCCATCAAAAACTGGAGTAGCAATATGAACGCCTAATTTCTTACAAGCCATACCCATATGAATTTCAAGAATTTGTCCAAAGTTCATACGAGAAGGAACACCTTGTGGATTTAACATAATATCAACTGGAGTACCATCTGGTAAATATGGCATATCTTCTTGTGGAAGAATAAGAGAAATAACACCCTTGTTACCATGACGTCCAGACATCTTATCTCCAACTTGAATCTTACGTTTTTGAATGATATATACACGAATAACTTTAGAAACACCAGCAGGTAATTCATCATTATCCTTACGCGAATAAATCTTAATGTCATGAACAATACCATCTCCACCATGTGGAACACGTAGAGAAGTATCTCTTACTTCACGAGTTTTTTCACCAAAAATAGCATGTAATAACTTCTCTTCAGAAGTAAGCTCAGCCATACCCTTAGGAGTAACTTTACCAACTAGGATATCTCCTTCTTTAACTTCCGTACCAATAGTTACAATACCATTTTCATCTAGATTACGACGAGCTTCTTCACTAACATTAGGAATATCACGAGTAATCTCTTCAGGTCCAAGTTTTGTTTCACGACATTGCATCTCATAATCTTCTAAATGTAGAGAAGTATATTTATCATCTTTTACTAAGTTTTCATTTAAGATAACAGCATCCTCATAGTTATAACCATTAAAAGTCATGAAAGCAACAGTCATATTCTTACCTAAAGCAAGTTCTCCCTTATCAGTAGAATTACCATCAGCAAGAATTGTAGTATTAGCTTTTACTTTATCCCCAACATGAACAATAGGTCTTTGATGAGAACAAATACTAGAGTTTGCAAGTTCAAAATTAGCAAGACGATATTCATCTTTACCTTCTTTTGTTTTAACAACAATCTTCTTAGCATCTACATACTCAACAATACCATCATTCTTAGCAATAACTTCAACGCCAGAATCTTTTGCAGCAATAAATTCAACACCGGTTCCAACATAAGGAGCTTCTGTTTTAATTAAAGGCATAGCTTGACGTTGCATGTTAGCACCCATTAAGGCACGAGTAGCATCATCATGTTCAAGGAATGGAATACAACTAGTTGTAATAGATACTACTTGTTGTGGACTAACATCGATATAATCAACATCTTCTGGTTTTGCTAAAATATTTTCTCCTCTAAAACGAGCTTGTACTTGTTCATCAATAATGGTATTAGTCTCATCCGTACCAACTGTAGATTGAGAAATAATATAATCTAATTCATCATCAGCAGTTAAGTAAACAACTTCATCCGTAATTTGACAATTAACCACTTTACGATATGGAGTCATAATAAATCCATATTCATCAATTTTTGCATAACTTGCTAAGGAAGTAATAAGTCCGATATTAGGTCCTTCAGGAGACTCAATAGGACAAATTCTACCATAGTGAGAAGTATTAACGTCACGCACTTCAACACCTGCTCTATCACGAGATAAACCTCCAGGTCCTAAAGCAGATAAACGACGTTTATTGGTAAGTTCAGCAATAGGATTTGTTTGATCCATGAATTGAGAAAGTTGGGAACTACCAAAGAACTCTTTCATAGCAGCCGTAACAGGACGGATATTAATTAATGTTTTTGGAGTAACTTCTTCCATCTCTTGAGTAGTCATTCTCTCACGAATTACTCTTTCCATACGAGAAACACCAATTCTAAATTGATTTTGTAAAAGTTCTCCAACTTGACGAATACGTCTATTTCCTAAATGGTCAATTTCATCATAGTTACCAACACCATGCAATAAATTTAAATAATAAGAAACAGAAGCATAAACATCAGAAATAGTAAGTCTCTTAATATCAATATTTTGATCATTACCAATAACAATTAATTTCTTTTTCTTATCATTAGGATCTAATATCTTAACCATTTGAATTTTTCCAAAACTATCAAGTTCTTCATTGATTTTAGCATCAACAACACCATAACCCTTTTGGAAAACTTCAGCTAATTGATTAATATTTGCTTTTGTAATTTCAGTACCCTTTTCAAAAACAACTTCTCCATCAACCACAATATCTTCTGCAAGTGTTTGATTTAATAAACGATCAATAATATTTAATTTACGATTAAACTTATAACGACCTACTTTAGATAAATCATAACGGAATTCATCAAAGAAACGAGTAATAATTTGGTTCTTAGAAGAATCAAGAGTAGCAGGTTCTCCTGGTCTTAATTTTTCATAGATTTCAATTAAAGCCTCATCCATATTTTTCGTAGAATCTTTAGCAATCGTATTCTTTAAATAATCATCTTCTCCAAATAATTTAAGAATTTCTTCATCACTGCTTAAACCAAAAGCACGTAATAAAGTCGTAATAGGTACTTTTCTAGTACGATCAATACGAACATACAAAACATCTCTAGCATCCACTTCAAACTCTAACCAAGTACCACGATTAGGAATAATCTGTGAAGTAATTAATTCACGACCATTCTTATCAACTTCACGATTGAAGTAAACACTTGGAGAACGAACAAGTTGAGAAACAATAACACGTTCAGCACCATTGATAACAAAAGTACCACTATCGGTCATCATAGGCATATCACCCATGAAAATTTCTTGTTCCTTAACTTCTCCCGTCTCACGGTTAAATAAACGTACTTCTACTCTTAAAGGTGCAGCATAAGTAGATTCACGATCTTTACTTTCTTTAATAGAATATTTAGGTTCATCAAAATGATAATCTCCAAATTCAAGCGATAAAGTTCCAGAGAAATTTTCTACTGGAAATAAATCGTTAAAAACTTCTTTGATACCATTTTCTATAAACCATTGATAAGATTTCTTTTGTATTTCAAGCAAATCTTTTAATTCGTATGTATTACGAATTCTTGAGAAATTTCTTCTTTCTCGATAGTCACCACATTTAACAATCTTATATGACACTAATTTTCACCCCACGTATCGTTTTCATTTTTACTTTAAAAAAGAATTAAAGGCTGCATTCTAAAGCAAAAAAACCCTTCTTCTTTTCTAAAATAGTAACAGTATAAATCTTTTCTAGATCTTTGATAAGAGATTTAGCACCTTGCTCTTTTCGAATTACCAAGAAAAGCTTACCACCCTCTTCTAAGTAATTACGAGCATTCATCACAATATCATAGACCACTTTTTTACCAGCCCTTATTGGCGGATTGGTAATAATAGAGGAATATTTTGAATGTACATTTTCATAAACATTACTTTCGAATACCTGAATATTAGTACAATGATTTTCCTTCATGTTTCTTTCACACAAGTGAATAGCACGAAGATTCACATCAACCATATCTACAGAACAAGAAGTTAATTTATGAATGATGATTCCAAATACACCATAACCACAACCCACATCAAGAACTTTGCCTCCAACTTCTTCAAGCGGGATTGATTCAAGAAGAAGTCTACTGCCAAAGTCCAAACCGTCCTTAGAAAATACTCCATTGTCTGTATAGAAAATAAATTTTTTTCCTAAAACAAAGCATTCTGTTTTTACCAACTTACTTGGTAATTGATCATTTTCAAAATATTGCCCCATTTTATCACCTTGCAGAAAAAAAAGAAGAAGAAAAACTTCGTAATTTTTACTTATTTTTCTTCCTTTCGAAACATATGATACAACAATTGACCTTTAATGTCAACAAAAAATTTAAAAAATTGCATAGAATAAAAAAAATGTAGTTTCAATGACAAAACTACATTCCAAAATACATACGCAAACTCACTCGTTATTATCGAATACTCGACTCATCTTATACTTATAAACTTTCGAATATAAATCTAAGAATCATCTTTTTAAGATAGTACATATTTTATTAAAAGTACTTATCTGATAAAAAAGCACTCCCAATTGGTTTACAGGCAGGCATATGTATGACTACATTTCACTGGTTCATTGACAGTTTAGCCGTCCATCGTTGAAGTAACCTTCTTCATAAAAATGTAATTTTACTAATAGTATGGTAAGATTTAAAAGAAGTTTGTTACCATTAAATTATTTATAAAAGCTGTTAGGCAAATTATAAATAAACTTAATAAACTCCGTACTCTATTAGTATCTTAATTATACCATCAGAAAAAAATCTTTGTCAATATCGAAATAAGAAAAATAAAAAAAATAAAAAAAAACATGCAAAGCATGTTCCGAGTTTTTTCCATTACCCGTTAAAAATTATCAGTTTTCAACAAATAATGCTCACCATAAGAGTTTTCTTTCTCTCAAAATTACATTGAACCTAGTCACAATGGACAATTTCAAGATTTTAAATTCTTTTTAAAAAATAAAATCTTTCCTGTAAGAGAAACTACACAGATTTTTCATATAATCTTAAACAAAAATAAATAATCCATTCCATATTACTATATAATTTCATACTCATATTGTCTAGTATCTAGGTTACAAATCCATTTTAACATATATAAAAAAAAAGTCAACAATTTAAGACTTTTTTATCAAACTTTTACACTCGTTAATATCTTGTAATAAATTCTGATCAACATCTACTTGTGTAAGTAGATTTTTAAAAAGAGAACAAGCATTATTTCCATTCCAATAAGGAGTATGTTGATCCCCAGCCATAAGTTCCTCAACAGATCTCTTTAAAGAAGTTAATGCTCCCTCAATTTTATGAATTTGAACATCAAGGTCTTGTATAAGTTTATCTTTCTGTTTTTTCTGATTATTTACCATACACCCAACTCCTATTTCATCTTAGCCATTTTCATTTCCAAATAAGATATTCTTTCATCTAATTCCTGAATTAATACACTTTTTTGATCATCACAGAATTTTAAGTCTAGATTAGATAAAACACTTTTAGCAGCCTGAGCTTGTGATAAACACTTTCTTGCACATTGAATAAAATTTTTATCGCTAGCAATCATTTTCTTAATAGCCATTTTATTTAAAATAGACTCACACATCGTAAGAGATTTGCTTAGAACCTCTAACTGCTTGTTAATGTTTTTAACAAGTGGCTCTGCTTTCGCAAAATTTAAACTTACTTTTTTCTTACTCATATTTTCATGAAGAACAATCGCTTTTTTTTCACTATCTAGTTTTTTCATAAGTCCTCCTTATTATTCTATTAAAAGTATAACATAGTTTTAAAAAAATACAAAATAAAAAGCAATACTTTATAAAGTATTGCTAATAGCATTATTTAACTTCAACAGTAGCTCCAGCTTCTTCAAGTTTAGCTTTGATTTCTTCAGCTTCTGCAGCAGGGATGTTTTCTTTAACAACACCATTTGCATCAACGATATCTTTAGCTTCTTTTAATCCTAAACCAGTAATTTCTTTAACAACTTTGATAACTCCAACTTTTCCAGCTCCTGGATCAGCGATAGAAACAGTAACTGTACTTGGTGTATCATCAGCTGCTCCAGCACCACCAGCAACAGGTGCAGCAACTGCAACTGCAGATGGATCTACTCCAAACTCCTCTTTCATTGCATCTACTAATTCTTTAATTTCTAATAGATTCATTTCTTTTAAACTACTGATAAAATCTTCTTTTGTTAATTTAGCCATTTTTCTTTCCTCCTTATTTTAATATTTTTTATTAATTTTCTTCTTTTTGTTGACTATATAAGTCTAAGCAAATTGATAAGTCTCTAACAAGACCAATCATACCACCAGCAAGCATAGTAAGAAGTTGATCTCTTGATGGTAACTTAGCATATTCTGCAAGTTTTGCTTGATCTGCCTTTTCTCCATCTACAATCCCTACTTTTAAAACTAATGCTGGATGTTCTTTAGCAAATTCAGATAAAACCTTAATTGGTGCAATCTGATCATCACTGAATGCAAAGGCACTTGGCCCTGTCAATCCTTCACTAAGATCAATTCCTAAATCTTGGAATGCACGAGTCATTAAAGTATTTTTATATACTTTATAATCAGAATTCGTCTCTCTTAGTTTGATACGTAACTCTTTAGCTTCACTATCCGTAATACCACGATAATCGAATAAAACAATAGACTTAGCATTTTGAGCACGTTCTTTAATCTCATCGATTACAGATTGCTTTTGCTTTAAGATAACTTCACTTGCCATAATACACCTCCTTAATCTATCTTGAGGGATGCCATAAAAAAGTTCTTTAACAATACGCCAAAGAACTTTTCTTATACCTTATTCAAAGTCCTCGGTAGGATTTACTTGTATACCTACTGTCTATGGCACCAACAAATTGATTTTATTATAACCTACAAATTCCTATTTGTCAAAATTATTTTCAACTTTGATTCCAGGACCCATTGTAGCACTAATAGAAATATTCTTAATATAATCACCTTTTACTGTTGCAGGTTTAATACGAATAATTTGAGCAACAAAGGCATCTAAGTTAGCAAGTAAATCTTCTTCACTGAAAGAAACTTTACCAATAACACCATGAATATTTCCAAATGTATCTGTTCTATATTCAACACGACCAGCTTTTACTTCTTCAACTGCTTTTGCAATATCCATTGTAACAGTTCCTGTTTTAGGATTTGGCATTAAACCTTTAGGTCCTAAAATTTTACCTAACTTACCAAGTAAAGGCATCATATCAGGAGTAGCAATCATAGTATCAAAATCGAACCAATTTTCTTTTTCGATTTTTTCTAACATATCAACGTCTCCAACATAATCAGCACCAGCATCACGAGCTTCTTGAGCTTTAGGTCCTCTTGCAATAACTAATACACGATTGGTTTTACCAGTTCCTTTTGGAAGAACAATGGCACCTCTTAATTGTTGATCAGCTTTTTTCGTATCAAGATTAAGTCTCATTGCAAGTTCAACAGAACCATCAAAAGAACTTACAGAAGTTTCTTTTACAAGCTTAACTGCTTCTTCTTTTGAATAGAAACGACTCTTGTCTACTTTAGCAACAGCTTCAACATATTTCTTACTTCTTTTTCTCATTTTATTTCCTCCTTATGTGGTTAAAGCGGATTTTTCCTACCACTAGGTTAATTCCTATATGGTTAATTTAGAATTACTCTTGACCTTCAATAGCAATTCCCATATTTTTTGCAGTACCAGCAACAATCTTCATAGCTGCTTCAACATCATATGCATTTAAATCAGGTAATTTGATTTCAGCAATTTCTCTTAAAGTAGCTTGAGAAATTGTAGCAACAGTTTCATTAGATCCTTTCGTAGAACCCTTTTGAATCTTTGCATATTTCTTTAATAAGAATGCTGTTGGTGGAGTTTTGATAACGAAATCAAAACTTCTATCTTCATAGATAGAGATTTCAACTGGAAGAACATCTCCCATTTTATCTCTAGTAGCATCATTATATTTTGTACAAAAATCTTGTAGATTAATTCCTGCAGGTCCTAAAACAGTTCCAACTGGTGGAGCTGGTGTAGCTTTCCCTGCTGCAATTTGTAACTTTATCTTTTTTACTGCTTCTTTTGCCACGAAAAACACCTCCTATATTTTAGTTTTCGCGAGTGGTACAAATAGCTTGATTCCCGCTTTTATTAAATGCAAACCATGCTTCCCACTAAATCTATATCAATAAATTAATATAGCCCCTAAATAATATCATAAAAGTTTATACATTGCAAGACTTTTATGCATTTTCAATTTGGCTTAATTCTACTTCAACAGAAGTTTCTTGGCCAAATAAATCAACAAGTAGCATAACCTTTTGATTAGGTAAATCAACAGAATCTACTTTACCAAACATACCTTGGAAAGGTCCAGCAATAATTTTAACTTTAGAACCTTCAGATAATTCAGTCTCAACATTCATTCTGCTAATACCCATATTACCTAAGATTTTATCTACTTCATAAGGTTGTAAAGGAGTAGGTTTTGCACCTTTTCCACTAGATCCAATAAATCCAGTAACTCCAGGAGTATTACGAACAACATACCAAGCTTCATCTGTCATAACCATCTCAACAAGAATATATCCAGGAAACATCTTTTTAACTTTTTCCTTCGTAACTCCATCTTTAACTTCTACAACTTTTTCTTCTGGAATAATAATTCTATGAATATAGTCTTGCATATCCATAGACTCTGCTCTCATTTCTAGTTTTTCTTTTACCTTATTCTCATGACCAGAATAAGTATTAACAACATACCACTGTTTATCCATAAAAACTCCCCCTTTTATGCAAATAAAGATTGAACCAATGCAAAGATAACATCGATTACATAGAAAAATAAAGAACAAAAGATGATAAAGAAAATACAAGCAATGGAATATTTAACCATATCGCTCTTAGATGTCCAATGTACTTTTAAAAATTCTTCTTTAACACCATTACAGAAAATACGAAATTTAGTAAAGATTCCTTTTTTCTCCTCAGGCTTCTTACTCTTTTTCTTTTTCTTAGTCTTATCTTCTTTTTCTATTTTCTTTTCCTTTTCTTTTTCTTTTACTTTAATTTTAGAAGTATTATAAGTGTCTTCTACAACCTTCTTACGAACTTCAGCCATATCCTCACCCATCTCTTTTTTTTCAAAATAAAAACACTTCCAAGTGCTTACACCTATAAATTAGCATAAACAAATAGAAATGTCAATGTTTTCCTTAGAATAAACTAATAAACCATCCAACAAGTGCCATAAGAAATAAACTAATAAAAACAATCGTTGGAATAAGAAGCGTATTAATAAAAGCCGTATCCTTTAATCCATTAATCTGTTTATAGATATCATCATTAATTTGATCATTCGATAACGGATCATTTACATAATGTCCATTACTTTTTTGTAGAGGTTTTCCTCCCTCACTCTCTTGTAATTCTTTATCAAGCTGATCTAAATCTCGATTCATCTTCTCAAGAGCATACTCATTAAAGTAAACCATAGCTCCTCTTTGAACAACACCACGATAATAAGGAACATCTCCCTCTGGAACAAATCTTGCAAAATCGTCAAAGTTTTCTTTTAATGTCTTAGGAGTAAGTTGTTGAAGAGTATTAGTATATAATCCAATTTGTATCAAAGAAGAATGAAAAATATCTTCTTTAATCATATTCTTTTTCGCAAGAGGGTCTTTAGATAATTCCATTAAATGACGAAATTGAATATAATCAGGTCGATCAAATAAAACCTCAATCTCAGTAGGATAAAAAACTTCAATACAATAACCATGATCATGAATATATTTAAGGGCAATATCCATGTTCAAAAAAACTTCACGAAGTTCTTCTTCAGAATGATGATTCCTTACCCATTCAAGTAAGGTGCATTTTGTAACCTCTTTATTTGGAAAAGGTCTCATTGGCATCACCTATTTTCCTTATCCTATCATAATATCATTGTAGACCAAAAACCAAAAAAAGACAATTCAAAGTGTCTTCTAATTTGTAAATTGATAGAAAGATTTTATCTTTTTTTGAAGAATTGACATAATAGCTTGTGCTCTTCGAGCAGGAATCTCCAATAACTTCTCTATTTCAGAATAAGAAAAACGATTAATCCTTAATTCAAAAACCCAAGCATATTCATCAGGATAAGAATAAATAAGATTCCATAGTTCATACCAAAACTCATGAAATGGAAAAATAAGAGATGGATCATAACTAGAATCTAAAATAGGATTCTCGTCAACGTCATCACATAGAAGAGAATTATAATTTTTTTGACAAGAAACCTTTCTACAAAAACTATAAAGTTTTCTTCTCACACAAATAGAAACATACGTATAAAATAAAGCATCCTTTTTTTCGTCATAAGAGGCAAGAGCCTTCTGAAAAGCATAGTACCCTTCTTGCAAAAAATCTTCATAGTCATACCCATAACTAGAAAATCCCTGATAACATTCCATCGCAATATTTTCAATCACAGGATAATACTTCTGAAATAATACATCATAAGATGACTCATCATTTTCTCGAACCATATAAACAAGTTCATAATCATTATAATTATTATAATTCATAAAATCCTACTTTCTATTTCGGATTACCTCATAAATCATAATTCCAGCTGCAACACTTGCATTCAAACTATTCGTTTTCCCATACATAGGAATTTTTACCAAAAAATCACACTTTTTAGAGACCAAATGAGAAATTCCAGCACCTTCATTACCGATAACAATCGCAATCTTTCCTTGATAATCGACTTCTCGGTAATCAACACTGTCTTGTAAAGAGGTCCCAACAATCCAGTACCCATGATCTTTTAACTGATCAATACATTGAGAAAGATTAGATACCAAAACAAGATTCATATTCTCTACCGTTCCAACACTTGTTTTCATAACCGTTCCATTCACAAGAACTTGTCTGTCTTTCGGAACAACAATAGAATGAATTCCAGCCGCTTCACAAGTACGAATAATCGCACCGAAATTATGAGGATCTTCTAGATGATCCAATAACACAATAACATCATTATCATGAGAAGAATCTTCAAGAATACTTTTCAAATCATGATATTGATAATCCGGAATAGATAGAATTATACCTTGATGAACACCATTAGACAAATGATCCATTTCTCTTTTTGAAAGAAATTGAAGAGGAATTTTTGCATTTTCAATAAAAGAAAATATCTCTTTGTCCTGAAAGTTCTCCTGTAAAAATATTTTTTGAATCTTTTCTTTTTTTTCAAAGCAATCTTTCGCTACATTTCTACCATATACATACATACTATTCACCAAAAATGAAATTCATAATTTCAAGAATCCTTTCCTTTTGATTTAATAAATCTAAATATCCAATTAATGCTTCCAACCCAGTAGCATATTTATAAGTAACAATATCACAACTTTTAGGATGAGAAGTTGTCTTATAGTTTCTAGCCCTCTTCACAACGTCCAACTCACAATCAGTAAGAAAGCCATCTTCCATCATTTTAGAGAGAAAGAAAGCCTGTTGTTTAGCACTAACAAAAGAAACCGCTTCTTTTTGCAATTGATTCACATTTCCAATTCCCTTTAAGATAAGATGTTTTCTAACATAATTTTCATAAATAGTATCTCCTAAATATGCAAGAACCAATACATTGACTTCTAAAACGTTCATAAAACCACCAACAAGATTATAGCATAAGAAAAAAGATTAGAAAATCTAATCTTTTAGGAACTCATAAGTTGTTCCCTCTCGAGTATCAATCAAGCGAATTCCTCGAGAAAGCAATTCATCACGAATTTGATCAGCCTTTGCAAAATCCTTATTCTTCTTTGCTTCGCTTCTTTCTTGAATCAATTTTTGAATCTCAGGATCAATTTCAGAAGTTGGAGCATCCTTACACAAATCCAAAGAGAATACTTGATCAAAGTTTTCAACCAACGCTTTCTTGGTAGTATCATTCATTTCTTTATCTTTTAATACTTCATGCAAAACAGATAAAGCATTAGAAGTATTCAAATCATTCTCTAAAGCCTCACGAAATTTAGAAACATAAGAATCAAAAGATTCTTGAGAAACCTCTCCATCATCCTTTAAACTAGCAATTCTACTTTTTAACTTATGAAGAGTGTTTTCTGCTTGCTTTAAATTTTCATAGGTAAATAATAATTGTTTACGATAATGGGAACTAATACACATAAAACGAAAAGCCAAAGGATCATATCCTTGTTCTTCTAATAAAGAAACCGTAAGAATAGCACCATTAGATTTACTCATCTTTCCACTCTCATCTAGTAAATGTTCATTGTGAAACCAATAATGACACCATTCATGTCCTAAATAAGCTTCACTTTGTGCAATTTCATTTGTATGATGTGGAAAGATATTATCCACGCCACCACCATGAATATCAAGATACTCTCCTAAGTACTTTATAGAAATACCAGAACATTCAATATGCCACCCAGGATATCCCTTTCCCCAAGGAGAATCCCATAATAATTCATGATTTTCAAATTTACTCGTCGTAAACCATAATACAAAGTCTGCCTGATTTCTTTTGTTAGAATCCTCTTCTACTCCTTCTCTTGCACCAATAACCAAATTACTATCTTGATTGGTTAAACAATAATAATGATCTAATTTAGAAGTATCAAAATAGATATTTCCACCGGAAGAATAAGCATATCCATCTTTCAATAACTTTGTAATAATCTCAATATATTCTGAAATATTATCCGTAGCTGGACTAACAATCTCAGGTACCTTACAGTTTACCTTTTCAAAATCCACGAAAAAGGCATCTGTATAAAATTTTGCAATTTCCATTGCAGACTTATGTTCTCTTTTTCTAGCAACTTCCATTTTATCTTCACCAGAATCAGAGTCACTCGTTAGATGTCCAACATCCGTAATATTCATAGCTCGAACAACATCATATCCTAAATATCGTAATGTCTTATCTAAAATATCATGTCCGATATAATTACGAATATTACCTATATGGGCATAATGATAAACAGTGGGACCACAAGTATATAATTTAACTTTACCTTCTTCGTTAGGAATAAACTCTTCTACTTTTTTCGTTAAAGTATTATAAATCTTCATAATATCACCACCTAGAAACATTATATCAAAGAAACAAAAAAAAAGAAGCAAATTGCTTCTTTTTGTAGAATTTGTTGATTTTAATTTGGAAGTCAGTTTTATAGTTTAAAACTGAAATAAGTTTGATTATAATATGTTTTATGTTTCC
>CANRPY010000024.1 GCA_947632595.1 uncultured Bacilli bacterium
CAATTCATATTGCTTTTTTTGGGTTGGCGTTGTATAATTTTTTATAGTATGGAGGAGTCTTAAAATGAAGAAAAAAATATTTTTTATTGCAATTTCTGTTCTTATTATGATTTTTGGAATTTCTTATATGGCAATTAATCATTACCTTGCTTCTCAAAAATCATTTGAAAAAGCTGGATATATTTTAAGCAGTAAGGATAATTCTTCCTCTAATAAATCAACTGCTTATTACTTTTCGGATAATACAAAGTATAAAAATCGATTTGATGATACAGTTACTTTTAATGATGTCAATGGAGATAAAGTAAATGTTGATGAAAGTTCTTTTATCCATTATAATGATGAATCTATTGGTGTGTTAAAAAAGGCTGTTATTTTTAACTTGGAACAAATCGATAGTGAGATTCCTATTTATTATAATATATTTGAAAATACTATTTTAAAATATAATTCTAATAGAACTTATAGTGTTGATAATTTAGGAAAAAGACTTATTTTTCAAAATTTCATTGTAAAAGTTTCTGATAATAAATTCCTTATTATTGGGGATAAGATGCAAGTAGATCTTGATAAGACTTCTACTGTTACTATGAATTCTAACTTTATTGAGTTAACTTTTGTTGATGATAAAGTTGTTACTATTGAAGATAAAGATTCTAAATACCAAACTATTTCTAAAGATGCTATTATTCATTTAAATGATGAAGTTACTCTTAATTTAGATAATCGTTATTTATATAAAGAGAAAGAAGCTAAATTAAGTATTGATCAAATGGTTATTGATTCTTCTGATAATATCGAAATTCAACCTATTGAAGAAGGCAATGGAGAGGAAGAAGAAGGAGTAGATGGTTCTGAAGGTGGTAATGGTGGTAGTGGTTCTGATATCGATGGTGTAGCTGGTGATGGTACTGCTATTGATGGAACTGTTGATGATGGTACAACTGGTGGAGACAGTTATGTTGAAACAGAAGTTCAAGAAGCTGCTCTTGCTTTACCAAATGCAGAAATTACAGATAGTAGTATTACTCCATTTACTTTTTCGGCAGATGTTCATATTACAGATAAAGATAATTTAATGTATGGACCAATCTATGCTTCCATTATTGAAAATAGTACAGGAAGATCTCTTTATTATGAAGAGTTTCCTGAAGGATCTTTTGATTTAGCAATTAGTGCAGAAAATTTATCTGCAGAAACTACTTATAATTTACAAGTAACTTTAAGTTATCGTAAGAATAATGTTGAATATACTATGGATGCTATTCAATATGTATTCATTACTTCTTCTATTGGTGTAAGTCTTGAGAAAGATTATTATACAACAGATAGCCTAAATTTTAATTTAGTGTTTGATAGTTATTCAAAAGTTAAAACTTGTTGGGTTGCTTTATATAATTCTGTTGGTGATTTAGTTGGTAGTGCAAACCTTTATAACAATGCTGGACAATCTATTCCAATTCCTTTTGAAGGATTAGATCCTAATACAAAATATACTGCAAAGGTATATGGAATTACTTATGAAGATGGTAGTTCTCCAGATTTTGATTTATCTGTTGAAATTAGTGCTAGAACATTAAAAGAAAGACCAGTCATTGATGGAAAACCACAATTTATTGTGGATAAGAGAGCTGGTAAATTTACTTTAACTTTATCAACGGTTAAAGATCCACATAATGGTGTTGTTAATTATCGTTATGAAATTTATGATGCTTATGATTATCAACAACCTAATAGTACTCATGAACCTGTTATGACAATTGATAAAGAAAATCTAGGTTCTATTGATATTGATGTTTTAAGTAATGAACAAAAAGGTGCTTTATTAAGAGGAAGAACCTACTTCTATCGTGTTGTTATTGAATTTTATGATAATGAGAAATATGTAGAATATACTACTCCAGATAGTGATTTTATGACATTAGGTGGAGTAGAGGGTCCTAAGATGGTATGGCATGAAAAAAGTGTTACTTTCGAAAGAATTGTAGGTAACATCGAAATTCAAGATCCAAATGGTACAATTGATACTACAAAACCATTTACGGTTATTTATCGTAATTCTATCGGTACAGAAGAGTCTTTCCAAGCTATTGTTGAACTTAATGCTGGTATTGCATTTGATCGTAACAATTTACGTGCACAAGAAACTTATACAATTGAAGTTATTGCTTCTGTTAATTTAGGAGAAGGAAATGGTAATGTTGCTTATGAATCTTATTCCGTCCTAGGTTCAATTATCATTAATACCCCTGCACCTAATGATTTAGTTGCTGAAATGAAAGAAGTAGAACATAATAGTTTAGCTGCTTTTAGTGCAGATGTTTCTCTTGTTAATGATGTTACAAATGACAACTCTTTGGAGGCATCTACTTTAACAGGACTAACCTTTAACTTATATTCTGGTGCCGGAGTTAATGAAACCAATAAGATTCGTTCTATTTCGCTTGTTGATTCTGATATGGATGAATATACAAGTGATTTAAAAGAGAGATTTTATAATAAAGTTGTTAGTATTGAACCAGAATTCTTTGGTCTACAAAACTCTGATATTAAAGATTATAATTATACCATTGAAATTACCAATGCATATGACTATACTGATTTCAAAAATAAGATTGGTATTAAAAATAATATTATTACGGTTCATGCTGTAAGTGGATTACCAGGGGATCCTACAAGTGGAGATAATGCAGTTGATATTCATCTAATTAAAAATAAGGATGTGCAAAGAGATACTGCTGAGCCTAGAAGATATCCTACCTTACAGTATGATGATCAACTTGAACTTGAGACTGTTGTTGGATTTACAGCAACTGCTAAGTTTGATAACTCTCAACATTTAGCAAGAACATTTACCTATCATGTTTATGATGCAGATCAATGCGAAACAAAGGGTAAAAAGACTGTTTGTAAGGAAATTGCTAGTTATGAGTATACTGTTCCAGAAAATGGTAATGTTGATGAAGTTGTTTTTGAAGTTGGTTATGGTACTGAACTTGATACTGTGGATACGGAATTGCGACGTGGACACCATTATTATGTAACGTATGAAGCAATGCTTGATACGAATAATGATGGCGTTGGAGATATTCCTTATCCATCTGCTGATTCAGATGTTGAATTACGAAGCGGAAATATTTCTGTTCCTAAAGAAGATGTTACTTTAGACATGTATCCTTCTTCTTCTCGTAATCGTGAAATGACAATTAACTATATCTTTAAAGATATCGATCATGTACTAGATGATGGAAAACTTCATTCTGGTGTTGGTACTCTTGCTGGAAGTGGATTTGTCCATAGAGGTGCTTTCCCACTTGTTGCAGGGCGCGATGAAGATGGAAATTTAAGAAAACTTACTATTACGGATTTAGATCCAGGATATATACGTTTATATACCAATGAACATTTATTTAAAAATGTAACTTTACCTTATGAACATGAACATATAAAACAAAAATTTAGTAATGAATTTACTCCAGAAGGATTGAGTTATAGTATTAGTTCTTCTCAAACAAATGCATTACTTATTCAATTTAAAGATTATGATACTAATCCAGCTTATAAAAATATAACATCTGTTAATATTAAATTTACTGCTGGTGGAAAATCTATTGAGAAAAATAGAATTCCTTTGAATCAAGCATTGTTGTTAGTTGACTTATTTGATATTTCTGAATTTAGAGGTCAAAAAGTTGACCTTAGTATTAGTGCAAATTATGATTCTGAAATATTTGGATTTGATCTTGACTATACTAATTTTGCTGCTCAAACTATTATTAATGATGCTGGTGGTGGAAATTACTTTACCATTAATGTTGCTGGTAACTTAACTGCAAATTCTACTAATGCGAATGGTTCTGACTTTACTGTTACAAGAGATCCAAGCAAGATTACGTTAAACAGTAATATTACGAATAAGAAAGCAGATATTCCTTTTGAATATGATGAAGGTGGTATGGTTTATAACTATAGTCACTACATCTTAAAAGCACTTAAAACAAAAGAAGTTACTGCTTTCACAGATGCCGATAGATCTTTCACTTTCTCAGTTTTAGTTCCTGGTATTTCTACTACGGATGTTGAAGGTAATTCTCGTATTATTCCATTAATTACGAGTACTGATGTTGGTGGTAAGATTTCTGGATTTGAAGGTCAAAATGCATCTGAAATTAAAGATGATGAAGTTACTATCAAATTATATAAAGAGCCTGTTCCAGGAAAAGAAAGTGAAGACAATGTAAGACAATTCCTTAGAGATATTAAAGTTACTGTCGATGAATTAGAAGCTGGAACTTCTATTGATAATTTGGATCCTAATACGGCTTATTCCATTGAATTCTATGCTGATGTTTCTGATAGTAATGGTGGATATGTTACAGAACGTCTATATGATATTGATCAAAATGCAGATAATGTTATCTATTACTTTAAAACATTAGCTGGTGTAGAAATTGATGATATTAATTATTATTTCTCTGCACGTAGTTATAATGATAAAACTTTATATTTCTCATATACAATGGATCGTACTACTGGATTCCAGTTTGTTCGTTATTATCTTTATGAGAAAGTTTGTGATGATGATGATGGACAATGTCATTATGAACCAATGGATATTGAGTTGGAGGATGACCATGTTCTAAAAAATAATATGACTTTGGAAGTTAGCGTTAATCCAGGGGAAACAGACTTTAAGTTTGATAATTCTACTCAATATAAATTAGAGATTATTCCGTATGCTGTAGCAAACGTTGCTGATTCACAAAAAGAGATTCCATTAGAGGGTGGATCAAAGGACGATATTGTATTAAGTTATCTTGCAAGTCCAGTTGCTAGCATTCGTGCAACGCTTCAATCTTTACCAGATGTTCCTACTGGTTCTATTACATTTACGACTACCATTTACGATAGAAATAGAACAATTGTTGATGACAAATATACTGTTCAATTACTTAATGAAG
Source organism: uncultured Bacilli bacterium (assembly GCA_947632595.1). GTDB lineage: Bacteria > Bacillota_I > Bacilli_A > RF39 > UBA660 > UBA3789. The sequence continues at coordinate 4,962 of CANRPY010000024.1, forward strand.
ATGGCTCTGATATTACTCCAGAAGAATGGAGTGGTAAAGAATTTAAGACAACTGACATTAATTCTCCATTTGTAGTTCCAAATTTGGCCTATAATAAAACTTATACTTTGGTTGTTAAATTTAGAGCAGATACTGAAAATAATATTACTTCTGCTAAAGATATGGAATTTAAGAAATCGGTTACTTTATATTCTTCTGATAAAATTTTCTTAGGTGAAGTTACAGCAGTTATGGATACAAATTATGCTAACCGTGTTGCTTTACGTTTTATCGATAGTTATCAATTGGATTTAATTGATACCATTATTTATTCTATTTATGATTCTTCAACTGGTGAAACGATTGATGGTGAAGCAGGTTTCAATCCTAGAAAAGATGTTGTTGCAGATGGAACTGTTTATACATTCTCTATTCCTGCAACATTACCTGCAGCTGGTTCTTATTTCGTACAAGCTCAATTCATAAAGAATGGTATTAAGATTGATGAAATTAACGTTCCATACGTATATGTTTCATAATTACAATGATTAGGAGGGAATAATATGAAAAATGATACGATTGTTAAGAAAAATAATACAATGCTTTTTGTGTTATTCTCTTTCGTTGTATTATTAGTAATAATCTTATTTGCTTATGGATTATATCGTACTCTATCTTTTGATAGAACGATATATAAAGTAAAAGCGGGAAGCTTTATGTATGATAAAGATTATAATTATGTATCTTTAAAGAATGCCGCTACAATCCAACAGAGATGGGATAAGAATTATTACTTGAAGGAAGAGGATCAAGGAAAAGTTACCAATTTAGGAAATGATGTTGTTGTATATAATAAAGAAGACTATAAATTGTATATTTATGGTGTGAATTATCAGGTAAAGACATCGGGAGATGTAGTTTATTCTGATACTGTTGTTGAGGTTGCTAGAAATGGGCAAGCTGCTTTCTTCAAACTAGATGATAGAAAGTATTTAATAACAGGATCTAAAATAACATCTGAAAAAAGTGGTATTAGTACTAAGGACTATTTAGTAGTTGATATCGATAAGAGTGGTAACTCATTACTTTTAAATCAAGAATTAAATATTAAAGTTTTAAGTACTTTAATTCTTAAAACAGATTCTTATTCTTTTGATGTTGCGAACGAAAGATTGCTTGTTGGTAATGATATCATTGATTTAAAGAAAATCAATGGTAGTACAAACCAATATGTTGAACCTACTGATGAAGATGAAAAAGACAAAGACTCTGGTTCTAACGGCTCTGGAGGAGCAGGAGGTTCTAATGATGGTACTGCTGGAGGTGGCGCTGCTGCCGGAGGCGGTGGATCTTCTGGAGGAAATACCTTCGTTGGTGGAGGTGGTGGAGGATCTAATATTACGATCAATAAATCCATTGCTCTATCCTCTGTAGTAGGATATCCTTCATATATTGATGTTAACTATATTGTTAACGATCCTAAAAATGAATATGTCAGTGTTTACTTACTTGTACAAGATGTTAAAGAAGAAGATGCTGATGCTGCACAAAAATATGTTTTAAATAAAACAGGTACAATGTATCGTATTCGTGACTTAGCTCCTAATTCCGAATACAAAATTAGTTTATGTTATAGCTATATTAGTCCTTCTAATGTTGATATTACACTTGATGAAGTAGCAAATGTTGTTATTGCAAGGACAAAGAGAATTTCAACACGTATTCAGATTACTCGTATCAGTGGAAGAAATATTTACTTTACTGTTTACTATGATCAAACTTATGCATTTGAAACTTCGCAAGTAGTTTTATATAATGAAGATGGTAGAAGTCTTGGAAGTGTAGATGTTGTTCGTTCTGATGCTGCTTCCTCTAAAGGATTTAGCGGTGTTATCACGGCAAGTGATAATCTTAGAAATATTGTTACCCTAAAATTAGAAAATTGTACTTACAATGGCAGTGTGATTGATGCTGGCATTCAAGCAAAATTAAGAATTTGATAGGAGGAATATTATGGAATCAATTTTATCTTCAACGATAGGTGCGATAGGTACGATGCTTGGTTTGGCTTTCTTAGGAATCGGAATAGGAATTGGAATCTTAGGTTCTAAGGTTGCTGAGGCTATTGGTCGTAATCCTGAGACAAAGTCAGAAGTTGTACGTTCTATTATGACATTAATGATTGTACTAACTATATTTTTGCTTTTCCTTTTCGCCTTTGTATTCTTATTATTATACTTTAATCCAATGTTGAGTTAATATGACAATATTATTATTAGCATTATTCTTTGTATTTATCATATTTCTAATCGCTACTATGTTCTTGCTATTGAAGCGATTAGTTACGAAAATAAACCAACAAGCTATCGATTACTTTGTTGATAAACTAAAAGCATACGATAACTTGTTGGATAAAAAAGAATATCAATTAAAGGATTTAAATAAATTAATAGATAATAAAGAAGAAGAATTGGATAAAAGGGAAGTAGTAAGTGGTTCTAATACTGAAGTTTTCTTATATGATATGAAATCTATTGATTATAAAGATAATGATATCTTTAAGAAGATGAAAGTAGTAGATGAGAAATTTAACTTTGATAATAAGAAAATTATTGAAGAATTTTTACAAAATAAGTTTGATGATAAGAGTGTTTTAAGTTATAATAAATACTGTAAGGTAAAAGATATTTTTACCCAAGATGTTGTCTTTAAACTTATGACTATGAGAGATAAAACTCGATTAGAAAAAGTAAAAGAATTATTAGGGGATTCTGGTGAAGTACTAGATGATTTTATGAAGAGAAATAAAAATTTTGATTTAAAAAAATTTATCTCTTATTTCAATAAAGTCATCAGAGAATTAGATCCATATGTCTATGTATATGTTGGAAATGATTCAGAAAATTATAATACGTTAAATAAGTACATTAAGACTTTAAAAGATGATTCTATTTTTAAAGGGTTAAAGATTATGTACCGTGGTAAGATGTACGATTATAGTTTATAAAATGATAAAAAGGAGTAAGAGGTGATACTATGGACAGCAATTATATTTCAGAACAAGTAGATGCTAAAGTAGAATCTATAAAAAATAATAATAATGTATACGATGTTGGAACTGTAGTAAAAATTAATAATTTTATTGTCGAAATAGCAGGACTTGATAATGTTATGTTTTATGAGAGAATTAATATTTCTGATAAAGCATTTGGATATGTAAATAGTATTAAAGAAGATGTTGTTGTTGTAGCATTACTAAAGATATTTTCTCCTATTACAGTTGGGGATAAGGCTAGTTCTAGTAATGTATTATATACAGGAGTATATTCTAATTCCTCTATAGGAAGAGTGATTGATTTATTTGGAGAGGATAAATTAACTTCTAAGAGTTTTGATGATGTTAGAGATATTCCTATTGAGAGAAAAACAATACCTATTATGGATCGTACTACCGTTAATCGTCCATTATTTACTGGAATTTCTGGTATTGATTTAATGTACCCAATTGGTAAAGGACAAAGACAGTTAATTTTAGGAGATAAGAGAACTGGTAAGACTCAAATAGGTCTTGATACTATTGTTAATCAAAAGGGTAAAGATGTTTTATGTTTCTATGTTGCGATTGGTAAAACAAAGAAGGAAGTTAAAAACATCTATTTTGAGTTGGTAAAAAGAGGTGCTATTGATTATACTACTATCATTACAGCATTTAATGATGAGTTACCTCCAGTTATCTCTTTAATCCCTTATTTTGCTCTTTCTGTTGCAGAAGATTATATGATGCAAGGAAAAGATGTTTTGGTTGTTATTGACGATTTAAAACGTCATGCAGAAGCTTATCGTGAGATTAGTTTGCTTTCTGGTAAGACACCAGGACGTGATGCTTATCCTGCAGATATTTTCTATACTCATTCTCGATTACTAGAGAAAGGTTGTCAACATAAGAATGGTGGATCTGTTACGATTTTACCTATTGTTGAGACTAAGGGTGGAGATATTACGGATTATATTTCTACTAACGTTATTTCTATTACAGATGGTCAAATTGTGTTATCTGCTAAGAGTTTTCAAAAAGGTGAAAAACCCGCTATTGACTATGGACTTTCTGTTTCTCGTTTAGGTGGACAAGTACAAGAAGAAGCTGTTAAAAAGATTGGTAATGATGTTCGTAGAAAGTTATTAAGTTATTTGGAAACTCGTTCTGTTTATGAACTTGTTAATTCCGATGATATGAGTATTGAATTAAAAAATAAATTTATGGAAGGAAAAATTATTTTATCTTCCTTAAATCAATATAAATTCTCACCACGTTCTTCTGAAGAAATGGTAGAGATGTTTAAAGATTTTGCTGATAATCCAGAAGAGAATACAACTAGTAAAGTGCCTAATAATATTGGTCCTGTGGAGATGGTACAACCTGTTGCCCCTGTAGCACCAGTTGAAATGGTTCCAACGAATGCACCTGAAGCTGTTGCACCAGTTGCTCCTGTTGAGATGGCTCCAACAAGTTCCCCTGAAGAAATTGTTGTTCCTGCTAGAGAAGAGGCTCCTGATTTTGTTATTGAATCAGAAAGTGCTCCAGTAGAAGCTCCACAAGAAGAGACTATTTCTCCACTAGATTATCAACCATCCATTGATTCAGAAGTAGCAGTAGATGCTCCTCAAATGGTTGCAGAAGCACCAGTTGAAGATCCTATTGTTGTTAAACCTGAGTTTATGGTTGATGGAGAAGATACGGATGCTCCTCAAATGATTGCAAGTGTTCCAGAAGAACCAGAAATCATTGGGGTAGAAGATGTTCCAGTTGTAGAAGAGTCCTCTAATTCTGTAAGTGATGAAGAGACTATCTAATTAAAAATGGAGGTTATTTATGGTTGAAGAAAATGTAAATATTAATACATCGACAGTTGTACCTACATCAGATAATGAATTAGAGGAGGTTATCATTCCTAATAGTGAGAATACTCCTACTGATAATGAATTAGATGATGTTATTCCTTGCGAAACGGTTGTTTTTGAAGAAACCGTTGCAACAGATAACTTCATCGATTTCTCTAATGATGGGTTTTATGATGATGTAGGTTATGTTCAAAATACGTCAATTGATCAAATGGTAGATATTTCTACTAATCAATCTCAAAGTTCAGACTTTGAGTTAGAAGAAGAAAGTACTTTTTCTTCTAACGGCGATGCCGTTGTGGGTGGTTTGGAAGATGTAGTTTCTATCTCTTAGATAGTAACTTATCAATGAAAAAAAGAATATGGAGGTTTTTATATGTCAGTTAAGAATGTAGTTAAAGTTATGAATTTCCATTCTCTTTTAAGAGTTGATAAAGCTAGAAGAAAAGCTGCTTTGTATTTTGATACAGAAAGTGAATTATTCCGATTAATTAAAAAAGTTATGTTTAATAAAAACATGATTTTAGATAAAAAACTAATTACACCAAAAGATAGTGCACCTGTTTTAAATGTCTATATTGGTAATGACTTAGGTTTTTGTGGAGAATTCAATTTCTCTATCAACAAAGAGGTAAGACGAGATGAAGATTATAAAATCATTATTGGTAAAAAAGTACATTATATGGAAGAGATGCAAGATAATGTACTTTTAGTGCAAAGTAAAGAGGAATTCTTTAAAGACTTCTCGAAAGTACAATCTATTATCTATGATGCAGTCTTTAATAATAAATATCGACAAATTAATGTTGTATATAATCATTACTATAGTGTTAATCGATTGGAGTTTATGAAGAAAAAGTTATATCCTCTGGATTATGATTCTGGAGAAGATTCTCCAGAAGAATATGAAGATGACTTTGCTTTGGAAACCGATATTCATACATTATTTAGTAACTTGATAGCACTCTATATTTGTTATGAACTTAAGATTTGTGAAATGAATAGTTATGCTGCAGAAAACGTAGTAAGAGAACAGTTAACCAATGAATCTTTAAAGAAGATAGAAGAAATCGAAGAAGAAAAAGCTAAAGTAGAACGAAAGATTAAGAAAGAAAAAGATTTCGAAAAAATAGTAGATAATTATAGAAAGTAGAAAAGGGGTATTTAGTATGATAGGAAGAATTATTTCCATCTCTGAATTAAATGTAAAAATATTCTTATATGATGGTAAAAGTGTAAATGTTAAAGACATTTTAAAGGCTACCTTAAAAGATCAAGTTTATCGATTTGAGGTTGTTTCTATTGATGATGATATTATTACTACCATTCCTTTTGATTCTGTAATTGGATTGAAGAAAGGAATTGAGGTATCTGAGTATTCTAAGACTTTGGATATTGAATATTCTGATAAAGTTTTAGGTAGGGTCTTTAGTTCTTATGGAGAACCTATTGATAATCATCCAATAGAATCTGTTCATAAAAAAGGTGTTTATGAAAAGAATCTTAATCTTGAAGAAGTAGATGTTAATGGAGAAATCTTATGGACTGGTATTAAAGTAATTGATTTCTTCTGTCCTCTACGTAAGGGATTTAAAATGGGGTTGCTTGGAGGAGCTGGTGTTGGTAAAACGGTTCTTATTAAAGAGTTAATTCATAACGTTTATATGACATTAAAAAGTAATGCTGTCTTTGTTGGAGTAGGAGAGAGATCTCGTGAAGGTAAAGAGTTAATTGATGAAATGACAGAGGCTGACTTATTAAAAAATATGTCTGTTGTCTTTGGACAAATGGGTGAGAACTCTACTTCAAGAAGTAAGGCTGTTTATTCTGGACTTACTTTAGCAGAGTATTTAAGAGATGAAAAGAAAAATGATGTGTTATTGTTCATTGATAATATTTATCGTTTTGTACAAGCAAAATCAGAGATTTCTAATGAATTAAAAAATGTCCCTGTTGAAAATGGATATCCAACTACTATGATTTCAGATGTTAGTGATGTAGAAGAGAGAATTAATTCTACAGGAGATGGTTCTATTACTTCGTTCCAAGCCATTTATATTCCAGCAGATGATATGACAGATGAAGCTGTACAAACTGTTATGTCCCATCTAGATGGACAACTTGTTTTGGATCGTAAAGTTGCTGAAAAAGGTATTTATCCAGCTGTTAATATTTTTAAATCTACTTCTAAATCCGTAGATGTTGATGTAATTGGAGAAAAACACTATAAATTAATTGAAGATACTTTGAAATATTTAACAAGATATGATGAACTTGAAGAGATTATTGCTGTTCTTGGAATTGAAGAGTTAAGTGAAGAAGACAAGAATATATTTTATCGATCAAGAAAATTACGAAACTATTTTACACAACCAATGTTTGTTGCAGAAAACTATACGAATATCCCTGGTAAATTTGTTAAGATAGAAGATATTCTAATCGATGTTGAAAATATCTTAACAGGTGTGTATGATAAAGAAGATGAAAGTAAATTTTTATTTATAGGTGATTATCATGGAAGCTTCGTTCAAAGTTAAGATATTTAGTATAGCAAAAGGCTTAGAAATTTTAGATGATATTAAGATAATTAGAATCAAGAGTAAAGACTATAACCTATTACTTATGCCAGGATATATGTCTTTACTTGGAGAGATTAAAGGTAATATTGACTTTGAATCAGATGATGAAACTTTCAATTATGAGGACATAGTTGCTTATTATGTTAATTCTAATGATGAGTTTTCATTATTATTGAGGGAGTTTTAATATGACTGTTAAAATAATTACGAATATTATCTTTAAATTTCTAGCTTTTTTTGTTATACTTGTAATGATAGGGTTGGTTGTTGTTAAGACCATTCTATCGAAAAAAGAAGTAGAGGGAAAATTAAGTACTAATAAGACTAGACTCTTTGGATTATTTATGGAATTAGATAACTTATCTATTCTATCCATATCCATTGTTATTGTTCGATTCTTATTTATTGTATATTCCTTAATTTTTCGATCTGAACTTAACTTCTTACAATTATATGTGTTAATTTTTTTATCTTCTTTTTATGGGGTTACCACAAAAAGTATCAAAAATATTATTTTAGAAGTTATTGGAAGTGTTGCTATGTATATAGGATTATATGCTAGTATGATGCTTGGTAACTATATACAAGAAATTCGATTTGTTTGGTATATTTATCTTGGAAATATATTCTTAATCATCTTTTTAGTATTATATGCTTTATATTTCTTCTTTAAGAGTATTAATGATGTTGTTTCTTCCAGTAAATATATTAGGAGGGTTAGAAATGAAAATTAAATCATTTTTTCAGAAAAAAGTTTTTAAGAAAAAAAATATTCCTTATTTTTTAATCTTTTTAGTTCTTATTGCTGGAATAGTTTTCTTAGTATTTCGTAAAAAAGTAGATGAATATGTTGTAGAAGATCATCCATTATATCAATATTTTTTAGGACAAAGAATGGATTATGAAAATAGTAAAATTAAATTAAATAAAAATGGTGATATTACTACAATTTCTTTTGGAGATTATAAAGTAAATTTAGATTCTACTCCTGTTTATTATGGAGATGAAGAAAAAGTGTTATTTCCACAGACAATGGCTGTTATTAAGCCTATGCAAGGAAAACAATTTCGAATTAATTACTATTCTTCTGCTTATAAAGATTTAGATACTTATGTTTTAAAAGATGGTAAAAAAATATATGACTTATCTAATTTCTTCTTATTTGATGGTGGAGATGTTTACTTCATTATGGAAGAGTCAGAGATTACTTATGGAGATCAAAAGATAACGGTTGGTCCTCTTTCTTTTGTAAATGTAAATACCTTTGATCATAGTATTGAAATTTACAATTATAAAGAAGATGAATCTCAATATATAGAAAATGTAGAAGATGAAGTCTTTATAGAGACTGGTACTTATCGTGTAAATGCGAGTCTAGATTTATTCTATTTTAATGATTCTTCTAAACTTTTGATGAAAGATGTTAGTATTTTAAAACATCTGTAACATTTATAAGATCTGGGTGGTGAGTTTATGAATAAAAAAGTTTTATACATAGTTTCTTTCTTAGTGGTAGTCATATGTGTACTGCTTTTTTTCGTTACTAGATTTTCTGATACAACTTTAATGGCTCAGGATGGATACTTTGTATCTGGAAGTAAAGTAGATTCTGTTTTAATGTCAAGTTCTAAGAATGTAAAGAATGCTGATATTGATCTTGAAAAAATGGATAATGATGATCAAATCTTATCTAATTTAGGTAAATATTATATTACGAAAGATGATAAGAAGAAAGAAATTAATACAGATTATCCATTATATACAAATAATGGTTTAGCTATTGTTAACTATAATGAGAATAATACTCTTATTAATAAGAATTTTGAGACTTTTACTTCTTATGAGAACTTTACCATTACAGATGGTAAGATGTATAACTATGCGGATTCTACTCAAGCAGATGTAGAAGATTATATCTTTTTAGAGATGGAAAATGGAATGGATATTAACTTAGTTCCATTAACTATTCAAACAAGAACAAAAGAAATTATTATTCCTGTTAATAGTATTATTAATTTCCAAGAAGGTAGTTTCCGTTACTATGTTTATCAAAAAAAGGGTGAATTAGCTTTAAAGAAAATTTCTTCTATTCGATTAGAAGATAAAATTAGTTTACTCGATATGGAAATGACTTATGAAGACTTGTTAATTGGTCTTCGTAGAAGATCTGGACAATCTAGTTTTATTGAATCTATTCCTGAAGAATATGTCATTGAAGATGAAAAAACTGATAATAATACAACTTATGTAGATGATTCTAAAGAAGAAAAAGAATATCAACAACCAAAAGTAAGTGCAGATGAGTTTAAACCTAGTATTTATATGGCAACTTCTTCTGTTAATATTTCAGATCCAGCAGGGGTTATTACTGGGGGAGTTAACTTTACCTTTATGATAGGGGATAAGACTTTTTTAAGAAAGACCTTTGTTTCTTCTGGTACCATTCAGGTTAATGGATTGAAACCTAATACAGAATATACGGTAGTTGGAACATTCCGTTACTATAATGAAGAAAAGAAGAAGGTAGAAGTTGAATTTTTAAGACAAAATATAAAAACGGGAGATTTTAAAACATTAGAACCAATTTCTTTATCTTTCCATAATGGACCAATCTTTTCTGATCATATTCAGATAGATGAGTTAAAAATTACCTCTGATATCAATTCAGAAGCTATTATTGGATTAGGAAAAGCTTATATTAATGTTAATAAAGATTCTTTTGGTATTTCTACTGCTCTTATGAAACAACTTACAAAGGGAGAGGCTATTACTTATGAATCTCCTGCAACTCTTAAGAGTAATACTAAAGTAGATTATAGTTTTGTTTTATATGATTCTTGGGGAAATAAATTGAATGTTACGGATAATAAAGGAAATACTCGTACTTCTAAAATAAAACCTACTGTTACATTTGCAGATGATATTAAAAAAGATGTACGATATGTTACTTTTAATTATACATTGAAGAATCAAGATCATGTTAATATTGCTAACTTCCGATATGTTGTTTACGATAATGCTAATATTGTTGTTGGAGAAGGAAAACTTGATCCAGATAAGGAACAAGATACTTTTACTGTTAGAAACCTAGATCCTAATCATGTTCATGTTATCAAGATTATGGGTAGTTTGGATGTTGAAGATGGTAATGGAACTGTTGATAATTTTGTTTTAGGGCAAATGAAATTTACAACATTACCTATTACAGGAACTATTCGTGTAACAGATAGTGTTCCAGAACTTACTTATGATGGAGCTACTTTAAACTTTAATATTGATAAAAGTAATACAACTGAGGTATTACTAGAATTACTTACTGATTTTCAGGTTGATTTAATAGATCCTGATGGAGATATTATACATAGTGAAAACTATAAGAATCAATTAGAAGATTTGCGATTAGGTAAACCATTTTCTATTGATTATACAGATCTAGATTCTGTAACAGAATATACGGTTAACTTTACTGCAAAAGTAACACAAGGTAGAGTTACACAGAATGTTACGGTTGTTCCTTTACTTAAGACCTTTAAAACCTATAAACTTCCTGCAAGAGTTGATTTAAAAAGTATTTTATTAAATGGATCTATGTTGGATTTTGATATTGCTGTACTTGACCCTGATGGTTCAATCGATAGTGATCGTGTTATCTTAGAGTTAAGAGATACAAATAATTCATTAATTGATTATGAGTATTTAGGTATTAATGAAGAGTATGTACAAAAGTCTTATACACAACTAAGACCAAATTCTGATTATCATATGAAGGTTGTTGCAGAAAGTTACAATGAGCGAAATGATAAAACCGGACATAAACAAAATAAATCTATTGAGGGTTATGAAGAAGACTATTATGATATAGATACAGAAGAATTCTTATTTATTACTTCAGAAGATAGTTTGTATGGATCTATTGAATTAAGTAGTATTGAAAGACAAATCACTGGTAAAAACTTATTTGATATTTATGATTTTGAAAGAATTCGTAAAGTTGTTAAAGATACCAACACTTCTCCTCATAAAAGATATAACTTAAAGCAAAATGCTTTTATGGTTGGAGCAAAAAATGGTTGGGTCAATTTCTCTTATTATGTTCCAGAAGCTGTAGGACACATGGTTACCTTTTCATTTTCTGCTAAGTATGATAAGGCTACTACTGAAAATGGAACTGTTACTGTTATGAATTGTTTTAATAGTGCTCCTGGTACTAATTGGAATCAAAAATTGACAGATTTGAAAAAGGATGTAATCGATGATTCAGGAGAGACCATTGATGGATACAAAACTTATACTTATCGATTCTATGTTGAAAATCCATACATTGGTTTTTACGTAAGTGCAACTGGAAGAACTGATGTATGGTTTAAAGATATCAATATTGTTGCGGATGTACATCTTGCAAATGCTGCTGCAGAGGATGCTAGCATTTCTTACTATCCTGATAGAAAATATATTTTCTATGATACAGATATGAAATCTGGTAATGAAGAAATTCCTCTTGCGAATAATAATACGAAAGCTTTGTTTGATGCTGCTGGCAAAACTAAATCTATAGGAAATTTAGGAGATGGTTATGCTAGAATTACAGATAGTTCTGGAAAAGTAGTTAAAGAATTCCAATATGATCAAAAGACAATATTACCAGGTGCTGATGGGCAAATATGGAAACCTGATACTGCAGGAGAATACACAATAGAATTATGGGGTGCATCTGGTGGAGATAGTTATAATAACCAGCGTATCGATAATATTGATTTACCATCTCATGGAGGACGTGGTGCTTATACTATTGGAACTCTTAGTTTGAGTAAAGATCAGACTTTACATTTCTATATTGGTGGAGCAGGTGCGTTTGGAACAAAAGTACCTGAAGACAACAATGGTGGAGGTAAAATTCAAGCAAATTCTTATTCAAGTGGTTCTGGTGGTGGTGCTACTGATGTTCGTGTTGTGGATATCACAAATACTACCAGTCTTAAGACTAGAATCATGGTTGCTGCTGGTGGAGGTGGCGCTGACAATGCTGGCGGAACCTTGCATGGTAGTGATGATGGTAGTGGTGGTGCTGGTGGTGCTTTAATCAGTGAAGGTGCCTATGCAGATGGTATTCTTAGTCCTAAATATCGTGCTTCTCAAACTTATGGTGCTAGTTTTGGAACAGGAGGAAATGTTAAAATAACCTCTGGTGCTGCTGATGGAGGTGGCGGAGGAGCTGGATGGTTCGGTGGACTTGCCGGTGGAAATGGTAATACCGGTGGAGCAGGTGGATCATCATACATTTCTGGACATAAAGGCTGTGTTTCTAATGATGCATATTCTAATAGAGAAGACGATGGTAAATACACTAAATTTACTTCTAAATCCACTTTCTTAGGATCTTTTAAAGTTAATGTTAAAGATCCAAAACATGAAGTTAAAGAAGATAAATATTATATTAGTCTTTATAAAAATGGTATAGAGGTAAAGGGTTCTCCTTTTAAATATGATTTAACAAATCTAGAAGTTGTTGATGCTATTAAGACTTTTGATCTTGATAAAAATCAAGATTATAGAATAGTGTTATCTGTAAAAATGTATGATCGATTCTATGAGTTATCTTCATATTCTTTCAACACTATGTTTGAAATTCATACTATTTCAACAATTGATGATTTTTATAATATCTTTCCAAATGGACACTATGCTGTCATTAACGACTTGGACTTTAATGTTGCTGACAACAAATCAGTATCTGAATTTTATGGTGAGATGGATTTTCAAGGTCATACAGTTCATGTGTATTGGGCTAATCGAAGCTATTTATTTGGTACATTAAAATCAGGTTCTACTGTAAAAAATATCGTTATTGATTTACATATGAATACTACTGCTGCAAAAGCAGGAGCTTCTTCTCTTGCTTCTTCTAACTATGGTGTGATAGAAAATGTCATGGTAAATATTACCGGATGTTCTGAATTTTACCATTATAATGACTCCGCTCTTGTTTATTATAATTATGGAACTATTAAAAACTTTGTTATTAATAATCAATCCGTATTTTATGGATATTATGGTTTAGGACTCGTTTGTCGAGAAGATTATGGATTTATTACTAATGGATTTATCTATGGGGAAGATATTGACTTACAACGTGATAGATTTGAACAGTGGCCTCAAAGAAATACAGGAGCTATTGCTGGTTATGCTGGTCAAAATTCTCGGATTACAAATGTCATTTCGACTATTAATATTCGGACTCTACCATACAGTACTGTTTCTGCTAATGATAATTTTATTGGTAATTTGATAGGATATACAGATGATGTTCATATGCATAATTGCTTTTCTGTAGAAAAGGATGATTATGAATATAACTATTTAGAAGACGATCCTAACGTTGGTAGAATTGGTGCATTGGATTTTCAACGAGTATATTATTTCTCACATCGTACTTTTAAATCAACTAAAAGTGCTAAAGGATCTTATATTTCTTTACATGATATTCACTTTATGAACAAATTAATTAATGGAACTAACGGATTCATTATTGATGAACTTGTATCCGTAGGTTTCTATCCACAGGTTCAAATGGATTCTTGTATGCCTAAACAGGAAATGATTGAATTACCAAAAATTGTAGATGGACAAGAAATTGATGTTTTATCTTCTGAAGAAAAAGAAAATTATGGAGATTCTGCAGATGTATTACTTCAACTTAATAATCCGGCTGCTAATACTATTACTGGTGTTTCTATTCAAAGTATTAACAATGTTGATATTTTATCACAGGAAACCTATAATGGTCGTACAGATTTATTAATTCACATTTCTAATCCAGATGTGTATAAATCTAAGTATAATATTTCATCTATTGCTTCTACAGATACTTTAGAGATACCTCAAGAAGTAACCTTTACAGAAGGTTCTAGATATATTGAAGTATCTTTATATAATACCATTAGTACTTTAGATGAATGGTTGACTATTAAATCAAAGCCTTCTGAAAACTTCAGATTAACTAAGGATTTAGATTTTAAAGATGTTAATGCAGATAATTATATTATTGATAAAACTATCACAGGTACTATTGATGGTGGAGGACATAAACTTAAAAATATAACTATCAAAGATAAACAGTATTTTATTTATGAATTTTCTGGAACAGGAATTCTTCGAAATTTAGTTGTTGAAAATTTTGCTAAAGAACTTACTACAAATGTTAATCTAAATGGTAATAATTCTAATAATGCATTTATTTACCACGTTGTACGTAGTGGTACTTATCCAACTATAGATAATGTACATATGCAACATGTTGATATATCTACTAAGGGTGGAACTATAGGTGGAATGATTCGATTAGCAGAAGGAGTTATTATTCAAAATTCTTCTATTACTGATTTTGAGATTGGTGGAGAAGATAGTGCTATTGAAAGTGAACCTTTTGATATTGTTATTGGTGGTTTAGTCGGTTCTGTAACAGCCTATTCAGTTATTCAAAATACGTTTGCTCAAGATATTAATATTGATGCAACAGCTGTTTTCTCATCTGCTGGAATTGGAGGATTAATAGGAACAATATCTAATGGAAATGTTACCAATGTTTATGCAACAGGAAACATTAATGCTATTGGCCGTTATGTTGGTGGTATAGCTGGTACTTCTGCTGCTGTAACTTCTAATGTATGGAGTGCTGTAAATGTCACTTCTAAGTACGATTATGTTGGTGGTATTTATGGAAAACAAACCAATGAAAATATTTCCAGCACGTTAACACTTGGATATGTCTACAATTCTTATGATGGAGATAATGTCAATTTAACAACTGGTAATACTTTACTTATTCCTCAAAAGAATTATTTCTGGGAACAACAACAATATAATGGATATACTGGTCAACAAGCTACTGGAGAAAAACTATTAACATCAGAACAGTTAAGTAAAAAAGATACATACTATCAATTATTAGATTTTAAAGAAAACTTTGATTATACTGATGTTGAGAAGGGTAGACTTCCAAAATTAATTAATACAAATACTGGAAAAGTGATTGATTATCAAAATGATTTCTATTTACCTGTAGAAAAATTCAACATTGCTCAAGATGTAGAAATTATTCATAAAGGTGATCATGCTGATTTATATTTCCGTTTTGAAAACCCAGAGAATTATAAGATTACCAATCTTACATTTGATTATTTAAATCTTACAAAGGCAATTAAGTCTACTGATGTATTTGAAGAGTCTCCTGGTATTACAAGAGTTAATGTATATGATGTAGCTTTTGAAAGAGCATTAGATTATTATACTTTACAAGATATTACATATATTGATGCTAATGGTAAAGA
>CANRPY010000025.1 GCA_947632595.1 uncultured Bacilli bacterium
ACAAGACCTACTATGGATCGTGTGAAAGAGAGTTTATTTGGCATGATTCAAAACTATGTTTCGGATGCTGTTGTTTTAGATTTGTTTGCAGGAAGTGGAAATCTTGGGATTGAAGCGATTAGCGAAGGAGCTGCTTTCTCTTACTTTTGTGATCATCATGCACGAGCAACTCGTATGATCCAGTCTAATTTAGATCATATTGGAATTTCTAATGCGAAGGTTTTTACAATGGATTATTGTAAATGTTTAGATATTCTTCAAAAAGAGAGAATCTCCTTTGATATTATTTTTCTAGATCCTCCTTATCAAACTTCTTATATTGAGAAGAGCTTACAAAAAATAGAGGAGAACCATTTACTAAAAGATCATGGAATTATTGTTTGTGAGAGTGATTCTCTTGATAAAATTATTTATCCTAAGTCTTTTTCTTCTATGAAAGAAAAAAAGTATGGAGATAAATATGTAGTGATTCTACAAAAAATGTGATATTATTAAAGGTAGAATAGTGGGTGAAGATATGAATCAAAAAGGGTTTGCTGTAACTTCTGTTTTATATGGATTAGCTATTTTAGGCATGATGGTTATTGTTATATTAATGGGTACTTTATCTTCTAGTCGAAATAATGTCAATGAAGAAGCAAAAAGTACAGAGGATATGCTTCTTTCTTATGGGGAAAGTCAGGTGACTTTTACTAGTAATAAACTTTATACCGTTCCTGAAGATGGATGGTACCGCATTGAGGCTTTTGAAGGGGCAAAATCTTCTGGTGGAGGAATGTATATAACTGGAATTGTTAAATTAACAAAAAACATGAAGTTATTTTTGACGATTCCCGATGATGGTGCTACTAGAGTCAATAAGGATAGTGCTAGTGGTATGTTGTTGATGTCTACTACTGGTTCTGGTGGACCTTTAAATTTACCTGGTGACCCAAAAAATAGTTCTTCTGGTGGACCCTATCCATTTGTTGATTGTTTAATAATACCTAATGTAAATTATCATGAAGGAAAAATTATCATTCAAAAAGTGGCGGATCAGTTACAACGCAAGAATACGTTGTTGGATGATGTGGATAGTATTTCTATTACGGGGGGAGGAATGGTATACTATAGCTATGGTGATGGAAAATATATTGGATCTTGCTCAGGTACTTGCTCTCATATAAATAATAAACTTGATGATTTAGTTATTGTTCCATCGGGTTCTTATAGTTCTATAAAAACAGATGTTAAGGTTACAGTGAATGGTACAAAAATAATATACCAAAGTAAATCTACTTCTGATGGACCTCCTTATGGAATTTCTTCAGGATCTTATGGTATTCATTTTTCTGCCTATCAACCTGATTGGACAGTAGAAGCTAATATTTCAGATAATCTTACAGATAAAATTACAAAATGTGTTAATAAATTTCCAGATCATGGTACTTATTATTTGTTACCTGTTAATTCTAAAAATATGGCAATATCTGGGTATTCTAATCCAGAATATAGCTTAAATTCTCTAAAATTAGAATATTTGAATGGAGAAGAAAGTCAGAAATGGACTATTGATGTTATTAATATTCCTAATTACTGTCCGGATGCAAAAGGAACGAGTGTTTATCCTAATGTATCATCCTCAGGTTTGACTTTTAAGGAATATCGTATTGTTAATACGGCCTCCTATAATGCTTTACAAATATATCAAGATGAAAATTATCCAGAAAACTATACTATTAGTTCTCAAAGTTTTAATACTATGTCTCGGAATGAACCTCAAATTTGGCATATTATGCCTCTTAATGATGGAACGTTTGCGATTAAAACATCTGTTCCTTCTGCTTGGAAAAATCTTAATCGAAGTGGGTTTTTATATGGAGATACTTCCAATCAATTTGTTAAAATTGGTGTTGCAAAAAATAATACTGAAGAATATGAAAATAAAACCTTTCCTACCTCTGATGAGAGATTCTATTTGTATTCCTTATATTAATTTATAACTTAAAAAGGTAGTTTGAAGGAACTATCTTTTTTTAGCACTTTTTGTTGACAAGTGCCAATAAGAAGTGTATATTATTATTAGCACTATGATTCGAGTAGTGCTAGGAGGTTGATGTTATGTTGACGGATAGACAAAATAAGATCTTGAAGTTAATCATTGAGCGTTATATCAAAGATCCTATTCCCGTTGGTTCTAAAGTAATTTCTAAAATCTTAAATTGCTCTAGTGCTACGGTAAGAAATGATATGGGAGAATTGGAACATCAAGGATTGCTTGAGAAAACACATACCTCTTCTGGTAGAATTCCTAGTGAAGAAGGGTATCGTTATTATGTCGATAACCTTATGGAACTTAAAAAGATGAATGCCGAAGATATGTTGAAGTTACAAATTGTCTTTCGTAATCAGCAACTTGCTATTTCTGATGTTATTACAAAATCATTGCAGGTAATATCAGATATGACAAATTATACTGCTGTGGTACTTGGAGGTGCCTCTCATGAGAATCTTCTTAAACAAATAGAAGTAGTTCCGATTGATGATGTTAGTATGATTGTAATCATTGTTACTGATAAAGGTCATGTTGAACATAAAAATATCCATTTAGAGGATGTTTCTATGGAAGAAGTAAAGAAGACCGTTAATCTTATTAATAACTTAATCTCTGGTACTCCAATTGATGAAGTTAGTCGTAAATTGGAATTTGAAGTAAAACCTATTATAGGAAATTATGTGAAACAGCATGAACAACTTTATAATGCTTTTTATCATGTATTCAGTGATTTTACGAATCAAGAAGTCAATGTTATGGGTAGAAGTAAAATGCTTGAACAACCTGAGTTTTCCTCAAATATTGACCGAGTAAAAAATGTATTTAGTAAATTAGAAGATCCAGAACTTCTTCAAAATATTACAGAAGATGATGAGAATAATATTAAAGTCTATATTGGAAAAGAGAATAATATTGATCGAGATGTTACTGTTATTCAAACAAAGTATAAAAAAGATGGTGAAGAAGGAACTATTGCTGTTATTGGACCTAAAAGAATGGAATATGATAGAGTCGTAAACATGCTTGAATTCATTAAAGAGAATATAGAAAGGTAGGCTATTATGAAGAAGAAGGAAAATACTACAGATCCTATAACAAACAATGAGGAAGCTAAGCAAGAAGAAGTTCTTGAAAGTGCACCTGTTGAACAAGAAATTCAAATGGAAAATGGGACTACACCAGAAGTTGCTGTAGACCCTGTACAACAATTAACAGAACAACTTGCAAAAGCTCAAAAAGAAAAAGAAGATTTAATTGAAAAGATTAAGTATTCTCAAGCGGAATTAGTGAGTTACCGAATGAGAAAAGATGAAGAAGTTTCTAATCTTTTGAAATATGCTTCTCAAGATTTAATTACAGAACTTATTCCTCTTATTGATAATTTTGAGAGTGCTATACAATTAGCAAGTTCTAGTAATAATCCTGAAGTTGCGAAATACTTAACTGGTTTTCAATTAATGTATCAATCTTATGTTACTATTTTAAAAAAATATGGTGTTGAAGAAATTAACCGTGTTGGTCAAGTGTTTGATCCTAAATTTGAACAAGCAATGGTTGCGGAAAATCATCCTGAGTTAGAAGATGAAATTGTATTAGAAGTCTTACAAAAAGGATATCAATTTAGAGATCGTGTTGTTCGACCAGCATCTGTCAAAATAAATCAAATATAAAAAAGAAAAGGAGAATTTTTATGGCAAAAGAAAAAATTATTGGTATCGATTTAGGTACTACCAATTCATGTGCTGCAATATTAGAGGCTGGAGTTCCAAAAGTAATTCCTAACCCAGAAGGAGGAAGAACAACTCCATCTGTTGTTGCATTTAAAAAAGGAGAAAGAATCGTTGGAGAAAGTGCTAAACGTCAAGCTTTAACGAATCCTAATACAGTTAGTTCTATTAAGAGAAAGATGGGAACTAGTGAAAAAGTAGAATTAGATGGAAAGAAATATACACCTGAAGAGATTTCTGCAATGATCTTGTCTTATATTAAAGATTATTGTGAGGCTTATTTAGGAGAAAAAGTAAGTAAGGCTGTTATTACGGTTCCTGCATACTTTACTGATAGTCAAAGACAAGCTACTAAGAATGCTGGTAAAATTGCTGGTTTAGAAGTAGAAAGAATTATTAATGAACCAACTGCAGCTGCTTTAAGTTATGGACTTGAAAAAGATGAAGGACAAACTATTCTTGTTTATGACTTAGGTGGAGGTACTTTCGATGTATCTATCCTAGAATTAGGAGATGGTGTATTTGAAGTTAAATCTACAAATGGTAATAACCACTTAGGTGGAGATGATTTTGATAATCGTATTATTGATTATTTAGTGGACGAATTTGAAAAAGAAAATGATATTGATTTAAGAGAAGATAGTATGGCTATGCAACGTTTGAAAGAGGTTGCTGAAAAGGCTAAGAAAGATTTATCTGGAATGGTATCTACTCAAATTTCTGCTCCATTTATTGCAAAGGGAGAAGATGGAGAACCAATTCACTTAGATATGACTTTAACTCGTGCTAAATTTGAAGATTTAATTTCTGATTTAGTAGAATCTACTCTTGAACCTGTTCGTAAGGCTATTAAAGATGCTAAGATTACAAAGAAAGATATTGATAAAGTATTATTTGTAGGTGGATCTACTCGTGTTCCATTAGTATATGATACAATTACAAAAGAATTAGGAAAAGAACCATCTCGTGAAGTTAACCCTGATGAAGCTGTTGCTTTAGGTGCTGCTATTCAAGGTGGAGTTTTAGCTGGTGACTTTAATGATATCGTTTTGGTTGATGTTACACCACTTTCTTTAGGACTTGAAACATTAGGTGGAGTTATGACTACATTAATTCCTCGTAATACCCCAATTCCTACTTCTAAGACAGAGATTTTCTCTACAGCATCTGATAATCAACCAGGAGTAGATATTCATATTCTACAAGGAGAAAGAAGTATGGCAGACGATAATAAGACTTTAGGTCGTTTCCAACTTAATAATATTCCTCCTGCACCACGTGGAGTTCCTCAAATTGAAGTTACGTTTAATATTGATTCTAACGGTATTGTTAATGTTTCTGCAAAAGATTTAGGTACGAATAAAGAACAATCTATTACCATTACGTCTTCTACAAATCTTTCTGATGAAGAAGTAGAAAAGATGAGAAAAGAAGCGGAAGAAAATAAAGAAGCTGATGATAAACGTAAAGAAGAACAAGAAGTTAAGAATGAAGCTGAACAAATCGTATATCAAACCGAAAAAGCAATTAAAGATTTAGGAGATAAGGCTTCTAAGAAAGATGTTGAAGCTGCTGAGGATCTTATTAAAGACTTAAAAGATGCTCTAGAAGATGGAGATATTGATAAGATTAAGAAAGCTAAAGAAGAATTAGAAGAAAAAGCTATGAACTTATCTGCTAAAGTATATGAAGAAGCTGCTAAGAAACGTCAAGAAGAATCCAATGACGAAGAGGATGAAGAAAAAGAAGAAAAAGAATCTAAAAAAGAAAAGAAAAAAAGAAAAAAAGATGATGATGTAGAAGAAGCAGATATTGAAGAAGAATAGGATGCTTTAGGAAAGTTCTAGTTTTGCTAGAACTTTTCCTAGGTATCGAAAGGAATTAAGATGAAAAAATATAAGAACAGAAGTAGTGTAGAAGAAAAATATAAATGGGATTTAACGGATTTTTTTCCAAATGAAGAAGAGTTTTTAAATACTTATCGAAAGACACAGAAAAATATAGAAAAATTAAGTCAATATGTTGGATGTACGAAAGATGCTGAAAAGTTATATGAGTTTTTAAATCTTGAGTATTTAACGATTTCTTTATGGGAAGATTTATATGTTTATTCCTATTTAATCCATGATCAAGAACTTGGAAATGCGGAAGCAATTGAGAGAAAGAATCAAACAGAAATTCTTAATTTAGAGTTAGAAAAGAGTATTCATTTTTTTGCTCCTGAATTATTAAAATTATCGAAAAAAGATTATCATCAATTATTTCTTGATTATCCTAAATTAAAAGAGTATCAAGCTGCTCTTGATTTGATTTATCGGGAAAAGGGGCATGTTTTAGGAGAAGAGGAAGAAAATATTGTTTCTTCTCTTGTTAGTTCTATGAATCATTTTGATGATATGTCATCTACTATGATTAATTCTTTACATGATTATGGACATGTTATGATTGATGGGGAAGATGTTACGATTGCCTCTAATAATTATCGTTATTTGATGCATAATGAAGATTCTTCTATTCGTCATCTTGTTCGTGATCAGTTTCAGAAAAAACTTTCTCAGTATGCACCTGTTCATGCTTCTTTCCTTTCTAGTTATGTTTCTTATCAAAATGCACTTGCAAAAATTCATCATTTTCCTTCTTCTTGGGATGCTAAAATGTTTTCTCTTTGTTTGGATGAAAAAGTATTTCATACTCTTGTACAGACGACAGAGAAACATTTAGATTCGTTGCAACGCTTTTATGATTTAAAACGTAGAGTTTTAGGACTTAAAGAATTAACTCCTTATGATTTAAGTTTGGAACTTTCTCAAAATGAGAGAGAATATAAAATACCTGAGGCACAAAAATTGATTTTAAATGCTGTTTTGCCTTTAGGAAAAGATTATCAAGAAAAGTTTCAAAAAATTATTGATCATCGTTATATTGATTATTGTCAGTATAAGGGTAAATGTAGTGGGGGATATAGCTTTGCTACTATGAGACAGAATTCTCGTATCTTGATGAGTTTTAATGGAGGATTAGAGTCTGTTTCTACGATTGCTCATGAGGGTGGACATAATGTTAATCATCAATATGTTCTTGAAAATAATCCTATTCAATACCGAGAAACGGCTTCTATTCAGGCAGAGGTTGCTTCTTTGGTAAATGAGTGTTTGCTTTCTAGTTATTTGGCTAAGAATGGTCGTGATAAAAAGGAGAAGCTTGCAGGTATTGCAAATATCTTGGAAGTCATTGTTTCTAATTTATTTGGTGCTGTTCGTGAAGGGAAAATGGAAGAGGATATGTACAAAATTGTATTAGATGGTGGCGTGTTAACTAGTGATACTTTAAATCAATTATGTTATGATTCTCTTACGAAATACTATGGTAATTCTGTTTCTTATGATCGAGATATTCAGAATAGTTGGATTACTAGAAGTCATTATTTTATGAATTTTTATCTTTATAGTTATGCTGTTTGTATTAGTGTTGCATCTATGGTTGCCTCTAGAGTTTTAGAGGGTGATCAAGAGTTTTTAAATCGCTATTTAGAATTTTTAAAGGTAGGTAGTGATAAACGTCCAAAAGAGGCTTACCAAATTCTTGGTGTTGATTTAGAGGATGAAAAAGTCTATGAAGAAGCGATTCATTATTTTGACTCACTCCTTGATCAATTTGAAAAGATATATATGGAATAGAGGTGAAAATTATGGCTGATAAAAGAGATTTTTATGAGGTTTTAGGAATATCGAAAGGTGCAACAGATGCTGAAATTAAGAGTGCCTTTCGTAAAAAAGCAAAGGAATTACATCCTGATTTACATAAGGATGATCCTCATGCAGAAGAGAAATTTAAGGAAGTACAAGAAGCTTATTCTGTTTTATCGGATGAAAATCAAAGAAAAATGTATGACCAATATGGTCATGCAGGGGTAGCTGGACATGGACCTAGTACTGGTGGTGCTGGTTACGGTGGAGGATTTTCTGGATTTGATGGTACAGGATTTGACTTTGGAGATATATTTGATTCTATCTTTGGGGGTAGCGACAATTTTGGAGGATTTTCTTCTGATTTTGGAGGAAGAAGTTCTGGACCACGTGCTACTCGTGGAAGCGATATCTTAATGAGAATGGATCTTACTTTTATGGAATCTATTCATGGTTGTGAGAAGAAATTTAATATCGATGTTGTAGAAGACTGTGGCAATTGTCATGGTAAAGGTGGCTTTGATAGAGAAGAGTGTTCTACTTGTCATGGTAAGGGAACAGTTACTTCTAAACAACAAACGATTCTTGGTGCTTTTATGTCTACTACTACTTGTCCAGATTGTCGTGGAGCAGGTTATTCTTATAAGAGAAGATGTAGTGAATGTAACGGCAAAGGAAAAGTAAAGAAAAATAAAAAGATTACGATTAATATTCCTGAAGGAATTAATACGGGAGATCGTCAAAGAGTTAGTGGAAAAGGAAATCCTGGTTCTAATGGGGGAGAGAATGGGGATTTATATATTGAATTTATTGTTGATGAACATGATTACTTTGTACGACAAGATGATGATATTTACTTAGAGGTTCCTTTAACTTTAACAGAAGCTATTTTGGGTTGTAAGAAAGAGATTCCCACTTTATATGGAAATGTTAAATTAAATGTTTCTGCTGGTACTAATAGTGGAGATAAAGAGAGAATTAAAGGAAAAGGTGTCGATAATCAATTTCGTCGTCATAAGGGAGATATGTTTGTTATTTTTAAGGTCTATACTCCAAAAAGACTTTCTCGTGAACAGAAAAATTACATTGAAAAATTAAATGATACGGATCTTGATACAGATGAAATCAAGAAATTCCGTAGGTTTACAAAAGAGAATGATTAGTTCTCTTTTTTATTTTTTCTTTTTCTCTTTTCCTTTTTTGAAATCTTTTATATAATTTAAGTAGAGCGTAATAGGAGGAAGATTATGAGTAAGTTTGATTTAAATCGCTTTAATTGCGAAAAGATTAAAATGGGGGAAAATCCAGTTACTTTACAGAGAACTTCTTACCCGAAACCAAAGATTAAAAATGGTCTTTTGGTAGATAAGAATGGGAATCCTATTGGGACAAAGGGCGATATGTATACTAAATTCATTATGGATAAAATATTACAAGAGGGAGCTTTTGATCATGATCCAAGACCTCGTTATGAAGATTTTTATCCTGGGGCAACTTATGATGAGAAAAAAAGAGTGGTAACGACTCGTGATGGTGAAGAAATTCCTGTTGGAGAACGGGAAGATGTAAAAGTAAGAGAGGATGGCGTTGTAATTTTAGTTCCTGCTCATACTTTAAGTGTTAATAAAGGTATTGAATGTACGTATGACTTATCTAAAGGAGAAAGTCCTATGATTACTTTAAGACCTATTGCGGTTAAGGCAAGTATTGCAGAAATCTTATGGATCTATCAAAAAGAAAGTAACGATTTGGTTTTATTTGATGAAATGCTTGGAAAAAAGACTTGGGATGAAGATCATAAAGTTAATAATTGGTGGCTTGATTGGGCATTAAGAGATCCTAATTCTGGAGAGTTTCTTTTAAATGAAGAGGGTCATCCTCATATTGGTTCTTGTTATGGAGAGACGGTTCGTAAAAGACATATGTTACGAAGTCAAGTGCTTGATGCGATGAAGAAAAATCCTGATGGTAGACGTAATATTACTTGTTTATGGCAACAAGATGATTTTAATGAGGCTCATGGTTTAAAGCCTTGTGCTTTTCTTACCATATGGAACATTCGTCATGAATGGGATGGCAAAGATTATTTAGATATGACCATGGTTCAACGTTCTAGTGATTTCGCAACTGCTGGATGTATTAATCAAGTACAGTATGCTGCTTTATTAAAGATGGTTGCGAAAGATCTTGGAGTAGAGGCGGGATATTTTACTTGGAAGCCTATTAATATTCAAATCTATGACCGACATATTGATCAAGCTATTGAAATGCTTTCTAGAGAACCGGTTAATTGTAGGGCAGAAATTTCTATTAATCCTGATGTTACTTCTTTTGATGATTTTACTCCAGGAGATGTTACTATCGAAGATATTCCAAGAGACCTTGTTAAAAAGAAAAATCCTCAGTTAAAGTTCCCATTAGGTATTTAATATGAAGAATATTACTATTATTGCCGCGATCGGGCGTAATCGAGAACTTGGTAAAAATAATGATTTAATTTGGCATTTTAGAGAGGATATGAAGTTTTTTAAGGAACAAACAATGGGGAAGCCAATTGTCATGGGGTATAAGACATTAGAATCTTTACCAAAACTTTTACCAGGTAGAAAACATATTGTGTTAACAAGTAGAAATTTAGAGTTAGATCCTTCTATCGTCATTGTTCATTCTATTGATGAATTATTAAATGAAGTTGTAAAATATCCAGAAGTTATGATTATTGGAGGAGCTTCTGTTTACAAAGAAATGTTATCTTATTCGGATAAGTTGATTTTAACAGAAATTGATGCGGAAGCAGATGCGGATGTTTACTTTCCTGAATTTAAGCGAGAAGAGTGGAATTCTACTTTGGTTGGAGAACATCAAGAAAATGATATTTCTTATAAGCATTTGGTTTATACAAGAAAAAAATAGTATCTTTATAGGGATACTATTTTTTGTTTTCTTTTTGGTTTGTCTTTTTCTTCTAATCTATCAAGACCTAGGGTATCAATTAATTTTTCTGTATAGGTTCTTGGAATAGATGGATCTTTTATTTCGTAGTCAAAAGTGACTATTTCTAATTTATGATCGATATCATCACTTATCCGATTTAATCTTTCTACTCGACGATTATAAAAATCATTTTGTCTCATATATTCTTCTAGTTCTTCTTTTGTTGCCCCCTTTCTTAATGGAGCCATAGAGTATCCTTCTTGATAAGATCTTGTGATATAACTTGGTTCAATTACTTTACCATCTCTCATAGTACGTCTTAGAACGCCTTCATTATGAATTCGAAATCCTCGTCCTTCTCTAGATTCTACTACATAACATTCTTCATTGATTAATGTACTTGTGTTTGTTAAATCATTTTTGGATTCTTTTGTTAGGCAATCTGTAAACGTACGATATACTAAATTATATAGTCTTCTAGATATATTTGCTCTTTTGTCTGTATTTGTTTCCCTTCTTTTTTGACTTATTAGTTTTTCAATTTTTCTTGCCTTTTTAGGATTATATCTTTCAATTTCTGGTAATAGTTGTATTAACATTTCTTCATTCATTGTATTTTCCCCCTAACCACATTAATATACCATAGTATGAAGTATTCTGTCAGTATTTTTGAAATTTACTTTCGCAACTTCTTTTAATTTTTCTTGTCCATATTTTTCTACGATTTCTTCTCCAATTGTATCTACGTCTTTTCCTGCTCCTTTTGGAAGTGGAATATGTAGAGAGTCGCTTAATTTATCCATTTCTTTTAAGAAGAGATATCTACTAATAATGGATGCACATCCAACGGCATTATTAATTTCTTCTGCTTTCGTTAGAAAAGTGATTCCTCTTTGGATTGCAGGTTGATCTTTTAGATATTCATAATATCTTGCTTCTCTTGCGAATTCATCTACGATAATATAGTCATAATCTTTTTTTTCTTCTTGTACTAATTGGTATAAAACTCTATTATGTAGAATTGCTTTTATTTTATTCATATTGATGTCTTTTTGATACTTCTCGTTGTATTCTTGATTGGTTAATATAACACTCTTATATTTTATTTTTTTAGCAATTTGAGGCGCTATTTTTAAAATTTTTTCATCGTCAATTTTTTTGGAATCGCCAACGCCTAATTCTTCTAAGAATTTGATATCTTCTTTTTTTACATAACATGCGGTTACAACAATTGGTCCAAAGTAGTCTCCTGTTCCTACTTCATCACTGCCAATCGCACTACAATCATAATATTTTTCGTTTTCTTTTTTCTTTTCTTCTTTTTTCTCTTTGGTGTTTTCTAATACTGTTCCCCACATAGCGGCATCTACATCTGCACTTGTTCCTTGAAACATACATTTTCCAGATTCATATAAGGTAATAACGGTATCTTCTTCTTGTGCTTGAAAAACTACATACGGAATTACTTTCTCTCTTTTTTTATCCTTGTAGTATTCGATCATTTTTTCTTTGGTTTCATCATTTACTCTTATTACGACGTTCATATGTCCTCCCTTTTTAGAATATTTCATCGGAACAATAATAGAAATAATCTTTTATTTGTTCTTCTGTCATTCCTTCTTTTTCTTTTTGTTTGATTATTTTTTTGATTTCTTTTTCTCCTATATTTAATAAATAAGGATTGGTATCTAATAAAATTTCTAGATGTGTAAAATTATTATCTTGTAGAAGTTTAAGTATACACTTTATTTCTTCTGGCGTTTTTAATAAACAGTAGGGATTGGAATAAAAGATATTTTTTATGATTTTTTTGGTGCATTTTATTTCTTCTAGAATTTTTATAATTTCTTGAATGTCTTTTTCTTCTGTTTCCTCAATGGCTTCATTATTTTCCATCATATTTTTAATTTCATCAATGGTAAAGCCATAACGAATTAAACTGTCCATTTTCTAATCCTCCTTTAAGACTTCTTCTCTTGTTTGTTTGTATTTTTTTAGAAAGGCTTGATCTGTTAAGAAAAGATCTTCTATGTTTTTTTCTCCTATTATTTTTTCTCTTTTTTTCATGAGTTCTAGACTGTATAGAAGATAGTTACTATTTTGTTTTATCTTACTCAATAGAGATTTTTTTTGATAGTAATCTAGTCGTGAAGTTATTGACGCGCTATCATATGTTAATAAAAGAGGTGTTTTATGAATCATTTCTGTTACTTCTGTATTTTGAAACCCCATTTTAATGATTGCTTTAAAGTTGTCTGCAATCATCTCTTTATTAAATAGAAGAATATATGGATTCCTTTTTACCATTTTTGGAATTTCTTCTGTAGAAAATCCTAGTGTTTCTAAATTTTCTTTGCACTCTGTTGCTTTTTCTAAATGATCTCCTTTTAACAATAGGGGAGCTTTTCTTAGCATGCCAATCGTTTCTTTTGTTTCAAAACCTAGGTCTTTTAAAGGTTTCATTTTCTCTTCAAAAGTCTCTTTTTTCATTTCATATAGCGTTGGTAGATAAGAACTTAATTTTATCCATTCTTCTTTGGAAAAACCAATGGATGTCCAACTCTCTATTTTTTCTGCTAGTTCTGTTATGGATTTGTCTAATAATTTAGGAACTTCTTTGATTATTTTTACAAGATCCTTTTCTTCATAACCATATTCGATTAAAAAATGATGCTTCTTTTTGATGGTTGCTGAATCACGATTTAGAAAATCTGGTCTTTTTAAAAATAAAGTATTGGCGTCTTCTTTGGTAAAGCCTAACTCTTCCAACAATAAATATTTGTTTTTGATTCTTTCTGGATTCATTTCAATTAAATAAGGATATTTTCCTAATAGTTGGTATACTTCTATTTTGTTAAAACTATAAGAAGATAAGTCTTTTATTTTTTCTTTGATATTTTCTGTACTCATTACTATACAATTTGGAATTGTTTTCGTAATTTTTATAATCGATTCATTATCAAGACCATTTCGATGGAAGAAATTTACTAAGTTTTTTAAATGATATAGTAGGGTAGACTCTGTATAGGTTTTTATTGGGTATGAAGATAATATTAAATTGATTTCTTCTTCCTTGTATCCTAATGATTTCATATATTCTTCTAACATGACTACCACCCGTAAATATTATAGCATATTTTCTAGCATATTTTTCTAAAATAGTTTATAATGAATATAGACTAGGTTAGGAGATGCAAGTTATGTTCAATGTATTTGATATTGGAATCCTATTATTATTTATTTGTTTTTTTATTGTAGGAATTAAACGAGGAGTTATTTTAGAAGCCGTTAATTTGATTGCTATTGTACTTGTCTTTGTTCTTTCCTTCTCTTTAAAAGGAATCGTTGGAAATATTTTATGTATGCTTTTACCTTTTAGTAATTTTTGGGGATCTATTCAAGGGCTATCTAGTCTTAATATTTTAATTTATCAATTAATTGCTTTTTTACTGGTATTTGTTATTTTACTATTTATTTATGAAGCATCTATTCGTATATCTAGGTTTTTACAAAAGATTGTAAACTATACTATTATTTTAATTATTCCTTCTAAGATACTAGGTGGAATTGTTTCTTTGATTAAGGGGTATATTATTTTGTTTGCTGTATTTTTAATTCTTATGATTCCTATTGGAAATACTAAGATTTTTCAAGATAGTAAATGTATTTCTTATATGTTGTATCATACTCCTATCTTATCTTCTTATTCCAAAGACTTTGTTCAACCTATTCAAGAGGGAATGGATTTAAGTGAAAAAGTTGTTTTGAAAAAGATTTCTATTCAAGAAGCAGATAGGGAACTTTTAAATGTATTATTAAAATATAATGTTGTTGATAAAAAGACAGTAGAGTCTTTAGTAGAAGTTGGAAAATTAAGTGATATTCAAGATATTGAGGAGATCCTTAATCAATATTAGGAGGGTTTATGATTACGATTAAAAGTCTTACAGAATTTCATGAGTTGATTCAAAAAGAAAAAGTTTTTGTTGATTTTTATGCAGATTGGTGTGGACCTTGTAAGATGCTGGATATGGTTATTGCAGAAGTAGAAGAGATGGAAGAGATTCCGTTTGTTCGTGTAGATTGTGATCGGTTTCATGGGATTGCGAAGGAATATAAAGTCATGAATGTTCCAGTTTGTATGATTTTTGAAAATGGGAAAGTGGTTCGGAGTCAAAGTGGATTTATGAGAAAGGAAGAGTTGGTGGAGTTTCTTCATCAATAGGTGATGATATGTATTGTATACGTTGTGGTAATCTTTTAAAGAGTGATGCTAGATTTTGTGGGAAATGTGGTAGACCAATAGGGAATTTTTCGATTCCTTCTTATTCCTATGCTAATCCTGCTCCTGTTCCTACTACGCCTCCGGTTGTTACTGTTAAATATATTAAAGAAGAACCAATGGAGTCTATTTTAGATAATGGTAGAGTACTTTTCTTTACTTTCTTTATTTTTATTCTTTCTATTGCAACAATCTTTTGTGTTTCTTATATTACAAAAGATTTACCTGCTACGAATCATTTACAAGTAAAATCTGAAGAGATGGAAATTATTTAACAGACGTTATTTGGGTGTTGTGTTATGGTGTGTAGTAAATGTGGAAAGGAAATTAAAAATGGGGCAAGACAATGTAGGTATTGTGGAAGCGATGTCGCTGTTTCTAAAGAAATTGATGTGGAATACTCTGATCAATTTTTAACGGTACCGCCTCCTATTATTACAGAGTCTCATACTTTTATTTCAGAAGAAGATTTTTTGAAGAAGGTTCGACAAAAAGAAGAACTCGATCAAGAAATGTGGCATGACCTTCGTCCTAAGTGGGGTTTTCCTATATGGATATTTGCTTTTGTTCTTCTTAGTATTCTTGTTTTTGTTATTGGAGATATGATTTTACCAAGTGTTGTTCATTTGGATGCTTCTAAGAAAAATACATATCAAAATGGAAATGCGTTTTCTTCAGGAGATTGGACAAATGATGAATTTATGATTGATGGAGCATTATATCACTTAAATCAGTCATTTTCTGATTTGCAAAAAGATGGATGGTTTTTTGAAGATGAAGTGGAGATTTTCTCTTTAAATCCTGGAGAAAAAGTATCTACTACTTATGATATTTTGTCATATGAATATCCCAAAGCAAAAGTACAAGTTGGATTTGTTAATTTAAGGGATGAATTAAGAGAGTTTTCTAAGTGTGAAATTTGGAGTATTGTCTTAGATAATCGAGATACGGATCATCCTATTAATTTTATGTTACCTGGGGGTATTCAAACAGGTAGTACTGAGAGTGAAATTTATTCTGCTTATGGAGAATTAAATTCTAATCAAATCTATCGTGTGGAAGATTCTGGATATACTGTTTATCATTATACTTATGATTATTCACAATATTTAGATCTGATGGTTTATGATGATGGGGGTTTATTACAATTTAGTTTTCGACATTACTAGGGCCTTAGGGGCTCTTTTTCTTGACGAAATTTCACTTTTATGATATAATATATGCCAGTTTAGAGATGAATTAGGGGGTTTGTCTATGAATGCTAAACAATATGCAATAAATACAAAAAATGCAAATACAGAAGAGATTAAAAAAATCGATGATCAGATGGAGAAAAAAGGATTTTTATATAATGTAGGAAGTATCTTATCTGGAGTTGTTGGAGCTTTTTGTTTATTTGGGAATCCTTGGTTTGCAATTCCTATGCTTGGATTATGTGGATCTATGGTTATGGGTAAGAAAAATATTATGAAGGCTTTTGATACCACGAAAAAACGTTTTCAAAAAGAAAATAAACATATTGATACGGTTTTACAAAAGGGTCTTGATATTACTGCACCTAAACAAACAGCACGCAAGAGTCTTCTTCAACGATTAAAACCTAAGAAAAAACAACAAGAAATCGAGTATGGTTCTGCACAATCTAAAAAATATTTTGCCAATGCATTGGTTGCTGGATGTGCTGCTGCTTCTTGGTTTTTTGGATTCCCATGGTTATCACTTGTTTCTTTAGCAACGGTTGGAGTAAAATATTTAGCTGATAAAAACTTTAGCAAAAAACAAGAAGAGTTAGAAGATACTGCTTACCAAATGAATGAAGCAATTCATGATTATAATATGTCTACTTATGCGAATGCTGCTAGAAGTCGTGCTATGGGAAGTACGAATCAAAATACACAAACTTCTGGAAGAAGTCGTGGAAATGTTAGAAGACCACAACGTGTACCACAACCTGTTCAACCACAAAGACGTCCACAAAATGGTACCAGTGGTAGTACTTCATACCGTCCTGAAGATGTTGCTGCTGTTGAACAATATCTTCGTAGTATGAGTCAACAAAATGGACAAGATCAAAATGTGAAAGGATTTCAAAAGAGAAAGATTTAATCTTTCTTTTTTTTGTCTATTTTTTGTCCATAAAAAGTTTTTATTTTAAATTTGTTGGTTTTTCTTGTGTGATTTTTTTGAATTTGGTATACTATCAATTGTGATAAGGAGGAATCATAATGCATAAATATGTTTATTTATTCAGTGAAGGTAATGCAAATATGAGAGAACTTCTTGGAGGAAAGGGTGCTAATTTAGCAGAAATGACTAATATTGGATTACCTGTACCACAAGGATTTACCATTACTACTGAAGCATGTACTCAATATTATGAAGATGGACGTGAAATTAATAAAGAAATTCAATCTCAAATTAATGAGTACATTGAAAAAATGGAAAAAATTACAGGAAAGAAATTTGGTGATAAAGAAAATCCATTGCTTGTTTCTGTTAGAAGTGGAGCAAGAGCATCTATGCCAGGTATGATGGATACTATCCTTAATCTTGGTTTAAATGAAGATGTTGTTAAAGTTATTGCTGAAAAGAGTAATAATCCTAGATGGGCTTGGGATTGTTACAGAAGATTTATTCAAATGTATTCTGACGTTGTTATGGAAGTTGGAAAGAAATACTTTGAAGAATTAATCGATAAGATGAAAGCTAAGAAAGGTGTAAAACAAGACGTAGAACTTGATGCTGATGATTTACATGAATTAGCTAATCAATTTAAGAAAGAATACAAATCTAAAATTGGTAGTGACTTCCCAGATGATCCAAAAGAACAATTAATGGGTGCTATCAAAGCTGTATTCCGTTCTTGGGATAATCCTAGAGCTAATGTTTATCGTAGAGATAACGATATTCCTTATTCTTGGGGAACTGCTGTTAATGTTCAATCTATGGCTTTTGGTAACATGGGTGATGATTGTGGTACTGGTGTTGCTTTCACTCGTGATCCTGCTACTGGAGAAAAAGGTTTATTTGGTGAATTCTTAACAAATGCTCAAGGAGAAGATGTTGTTGCTGGAGTTCGTACTCCTATGAAGATTGCTGAAATGGAACAAAAATTTCCAGAAGCTTTTGAACAATTTAAAGAAGTTTGTAAAACACTAGAAGATCATTATCGTGATATGCAAGATATGGAGTTTACTGTTGAACATGGAAAACTTTATATGTTACAAACAAGAAATGGTAAGAGAACTGCTAAAGCTGCATTAAAGATTGCATGTGACTTAGTAGACGAGGGTATGCGTAGTGAAGAAGAAGCTGTTGCTATGATTGATCCTAGGAACTTAGATACTTTACTTCACCCACAATTTGATACAAAAGCATTAAAGGCTGCTACTCCAATTGGAAAAGGTTTAGGAGCAAGTCCTGGTGCTGCTTGCGGACAAATCGTATTTACGGCAGAAGATGCTGAAGCTTGGCATGCTAGGAAGAAAAAAGTTGTTCTTGTACGTTTAGAGACTTCTCCAGAAGATATTACTGGTATGAAAGTTGCTCAAGGTATTTTAACGGTTCGTGGAGGTATGACTTCTCATGCTGCTGTTGTTGCTCGTGGTATGGGTTCTTGCTGCGTTTCTGGATGCGGTGATATCCAAATGAATGAAGCAAAGAAAGAATTCAAATTAGGTGGAAAGACTTTCCATGAAGGGGATGTTATTTCTATCGATGGTACTACTGGTAACATTTATGATGGTGCAATCGAAACTGTTGATGCTACTATCGCTGGAGAATTCGGTCGTGTTATGGAATGGGCTGATAAATATAGAACTTTAGGTGTTCGTACTAATGCAGATACTCCAAAAGATACTGCAAAAGCTATCGAACTTGGAGCTGAAGGTATTGGTCTATGCCGTACTGAGCATATGTTCTTTGATGAAAAAAGAATTTTCTCTATGAGAAAGATGATTTTATCTGAAACAGTAGAAGAGAGAGAAAAAGCTCTTGAAGAGTTAATTCCATATCAAAAAGGTGACTTTAAAGCAATGTATAAAGAGTTAAAGGGTAAACCAATGACTGTACGTTACTTAGATCCACCTCTACATGAATTCTTACCTAAAGAAGAAGCTGATATGAAAGCTCTTGCTAAAGACATGGGAGTTACTGTTGAACATTTAAAACAAAAATGTGCTGAACTTCATGAATTTAATCCTATGATGGGACACAGAGGATGCCGTTTAGCTGTTACTTATCCAGAAATTGCTAGAATGCAAACTCGTGCTTTAATTGAAGCTGCTATTGAAGTAGAAAAAGAAGAAAAGATTACCATTGTTCCTGAAATTATGATTCCACTTGTTGGAGAAGTTAAGGAATTAAAATTTGTTAAAGATATCGTAGTTGAGACTGCTGAAAAAGTTAAAGCAGAACATAAATCTAATATGGAATATCATATTGGTACTATGATTGAAATTCCTCGTGCTGCTATTACAGCAGATGAGATTGCTCAAGAAGCTGAATTCTTCTCATTTGGAACAAATGATTTAACACAAATGACATTTGGTTTCTCTAGAGATGATGCTGGCAAGTTCTTAGGTTCTTATTATGAAAATAAGATTTATGAACAAGATCCATTTGCTAAGTTAGACCAAAAAGGTGTTGGTAAACTTGTTAAAATGGCTGCAGAAATGGGTAGAGCAACTAGACCAAATATTAAACTTGGTATTTGTGGAGAACATGGTGGAGATCCATCAAGCGTAGAATTCTGCCATAAAGCAGGTTTAACTTATGTTTCATGCTCACCATTTAGAGTTCCAATTGCTAGACTTGCTGCTGCACAAGCTGCTATTAACGAGAAACAAGCTAGTAAGGAAACTAAAAAATCATCTAAGAAGAGTAAATAAGTAATATGAAAGACTAAGGAAACTTAGTCTTTTTTATATTGTGTCGTATTTTTATAAAATGCATTAATAATGTATTTACTTCATATACAGATATATGATATACTCCTTATCAATTGGTACTCATGAAACTTAAGAAGCCATGAGTCAATTTGCCTAATTTCCTAGAAAGAAATTAGGTGTTTTTATTAATTAATGATATAATACTTGCGAGGTGTTACTATGAGTATTCTTACAAGTGCAAGTAGTTCTTCTGTTAATAGGGGATATGATTATTATAAACATAATAAGGTTCATGATGTAAATCAATTAAATGCTTATGAATTTGAAGGATATGTCGATGGCAGTTTAAAGAAACCTTATTATGTGAAAATAAATATAGAGCATCCTAGAAAGTCATACTGTGATTGTCCACATGCAAATGGCAATATTACATGTAAACATATGACAGCCTTATATTTTGAATTATTTCCTGATGAAGTAGATGATTACGAATCTTGGCTCAATAGCAGCTACGATGAAGAAGAGGAAGACGAAGATGAATATTACAATTATGATAGTTACTATGATGAAGATGATGATTATTATGATTATAGAGGTAATTCTAATTTTGAAAAACCATTATTTTTTGACATAGTATTAGAAAAATATATAGATGATCTTAATATTGAGCAGTTACG
The DNA here is from genome assembly GCA_947632595.1 of uncultured Bacilli bacterium. GTDB lineage: Bacteria > Bacillota_I > Bacilli_A > RF39 > UBA660 > UBA3789. Next base: position 20,231 of record CANRPY010000025.1, read on the forward strand.
AGATATTTTACTTACTGAACTTAAGATTAATGAAAAAAGAACTTTTGAATTATATTTAGAAAAGAATTATAAGAAGTATCTAGAAGAAAATAATGAATCTTTTGTTTTTTTAGATAAATTAAATAAAAAAGTTCAAGATTTAATTTCTTACTATAACTATGATTACAATGATTTTGATAAAGAAATATTAAGTGTTAGAGATAAAAGAAAAATAGAAGAACTTTATAAAAATAAAACACTTAGATCACAAATAGATAAAATATTATTTAATGAAAAATTATCTGTGTATTCTGATTATAAATGGATTGCTTGTTTTTATAAGAATAATAAGAACTCTGATGAAATTAAGGAATATTGTAAAATTCTAGAAAATTATTTAAATAACCTAAAACATTATAGTATAAAAAATACAG